>DAOUUR010000337.1 GCA_030668045.1 bacterium | reverse complement strand
TCGCGTTGGGATTGTACTGACGAATCAGCGCCACTGCTCCGGCAATGTAGGGAGCGGCCATAGAGGTGCCGGTCATGTATGAGTAGCTGCCATCCTTAAACGACGAGCGGATAGAAACACCGGGAGCAACCAGCTCCGGCTTGATCTCAACCTGATCGCAGGAGGACGGGCCGCGGCTGGAAAAGTCGGCCGCCACCAGTTCAGAATTAACCGCACCGACCGCAAATGTATTGACCGGAGTTGTAGCCAGATCGGCAGGATGGCGAAGGGTCATCGGATCGGGACCTTCGTTACCGGCAGCAAAAACCGTAACGATCCCAGCCGCCTCCACATTGGCCAGCACCTGCGAGAACATATCATCGCACGGCACAAACAACCCTTTGGGCAGACCCCAACTATTGAGGATAACATCGGGGACATCGTCGGTGCTGTTGACGTCACCATCGGGGTTCAACGCCCACTCGAAAGCTTCGAGGATATCATTGAGAGTGACACTGAGTGAGCGACCCTGATCAATAACACCGGCAGATATCCACTCGGCTCCGGGCGCAACGCCTATTGAATCGGTAGATGTCGAACCAAGCATGACACCCATAGTATGGGTTCCGTGACCGGCATTGTCTGTAGGAGGAATCCCCGGCGCCACTTTTGAAAACCAGGTAGCTGAGAGAGGTTCATGATTGCCCCGCCACTTACTGCTCAGCGCCGGGTGAGTGCTCTCTACACCGGTGTCAAACGAACAGATCAGCCGTCCGCTCCCGGTAATACCACGCTGCCAGAGAGAGGGAACACCAAGCGAAATTATTTCGCTTGAGACTATAGTACCGTCGCCCTCGGCTGGACTCTGCTCCACCGGCGGATCGTAGCTGAGGCGAACATTGATCACAACGCGATCGACGCCGTTCATCGAGACAAGCGAAGATACTTTCGAAACCGGAATCGTTGCGGTATAGGCGGGGACAATCCAACGACGATGAATCTCTGTTGTGCTGTTCTCAGTAAGGAATGATTCGACCGTTCCGGCAAATTCCGGTCGGACAGATTGCAGACGCTCCAGCGTCCCTCTGATACGCTCGGCCCGGTTACTATATTGTTGCGAGGCAGCTCTCCCCGACTCACTGGGGGTATTGTTTTCAAGAAAAACGACAACCGTCACCAGACTGTCGGTCCCGTCAGAGGCGCACTGATCAACCAACTCCGCCAGGCTCGGCCCCATCATTCCGGCTCTGCTGGCAGGTGCAACTACTAATATAGTGATAGTGATCAAAGCAACGATCAGTCGGGCTGTCGCAGTTGTCATCTTCTATCCCTTTCTCTAAGTCCAAGTGTAATCCCGCAAAAGCTGTGCCGCTAATGGATCGTTGATAAATGAGCAACTGTCTGCAGGTGGAACTTTGCGACTCGCCGTAAGTCGCTAACAGTAGGCAGATTACAACATACGTGATGGTGGCCGGTGGCTGAGCTGACTTGTCAGTTCGATGCAGGGGGGGTGACTTCAATTTCACACCTGCATATCAAGGCCGCTATTTTTTGCAGGATATTACTGAAACGATACTCTATATTGGAATTGATGCTGCAGAGACTAATCGAAACGACAAGAAGACATAAACGACTGGTTATGGTTCTCGCTCTGGCCGCTCTGATACGTTTGGTTTATCTATATCTCTATCAAACAATGCCCGAGTGGACCTTCCTGACAATCGACAATTACTATCATCATCATTGGGCGCAATCAATTGCGGCTGGGAATATTCTCGGAGATACTACCTACTTCCGGGCGCCGTTCTATGTTTTCTCTCTCGCAGCGTTGTACGCGCTTCTGGGGTCGTCGCTCTGGGTGGGGCGAATATTTGGACTGGTGATTGGGCTGGTGTCAATCGGCGCAACTTACCGGATCGGGGAACGCATGGCCGACCAACGCACAGGATTATTGGCTGCGCTGATTCAAGCTATCCTCCCGATCACGCTCTATTTCGAGGCCGAACTCCTGCTGGACCCGCTCTTCATGCTTCTGCTGCAACTGGCAGCCCTGCGTTTTATGGCCTGGTTGGATTCGTCCAAACCGAGAGATTGCCTCCTGACCGGATTGTTGCTCGGTCTGGCAATCATCACCCGCCCCACAGCTCTGATCTTCGTATTTCCCGCTGCTCTCTTCATAGTATTCCGCCACCGCCGCAAGGGGGATTGGTTGCGACCGGTGATTGTCCTGATGGTACCGATTGTTGTGATAGTTGGAGCTGTCTTCAGTCGCAATCTTATCGTGGCTGGCGATCCAGTGCTGGTATCGTCACAGGGTGGTATCAATTTGTACATAGGCAACAATCCGACCGCCGATGGACTCTCAGCAGTCCTGCCCGAACCGATGGGACACAACTGGCGCCTGAAGCAGGTAACTCATCTCGCCGAGGTTGAAATGGGCCGTACTCTAAAACCGGGCGAGATATCATCATTTTGGACAAGCGAGGCGATCTCATGGGCCACCGCCAATCCCGGGAACTTTGCTGCACTCTATTTGAAGAAGCTCTACTTTGGTATTTCTAATCGTGAAATTTCAAACAACCGCAGCCTTCGTGATTTTTTCCGGAGAGTCCCGCTGCTTGGTAGTAATCCGATATCTTTCGGGATTCTCTTTGCATTAGCCTGTGCCGGGCTGACAAACTATCGCCACCGACGAGACCACCAGTACGTTCTCCTTGGTCTGATTGTCCTTTCGACTCTGGTCCTCTCGTTTTTCTTTTTCAACAGCCGGTTCCGCCTGCCGCTGATTCCATACTACTGCCTTCTGGCCTCTGTCGGCGTATGGGCTTTGGTAGATTCATTCCGAACTGATCACCGACGCATCGTGATCTGGAGCGCTCTGATAGTTGGAGCCTTCGTTTCTTTCTATCCGCTGATAAAACTACCGAAAGGATACGAAACCCACCACCTGATATCGCGAGGACTGCACTTCTATAACCTCGGTCAGTACCGCGCCGCCCTCGACCAATTCAACTACGCGCAGACTCTTGACCCCGAATTTCCGGAAACTCATCTAAATATCGGAACATGCTTCTTGAAAACCGGCGACCTTGACTCAGCTCGACATCATTTCAATCTTGAAAAACAATATCATCCCCTTCGGCACAAGAGCTACACTAATCTCGCATCGCTGTGCCTGATTGAAGGGCGCTACCAGGAGGCGGCAGACCTGGCCAGAGAAGCGATAAGTCTCAGTCCACACGATCTCAACTCCAACCTCCTTCTCCTTCGTGCCATAAACGGTCTGCCCGACTTCAGTGCCGACAGCCTTGCTTTGATCATTGCCTCAGTCGCAGACGCCACCGACGATCACCCGACCTTATTGAACGAAGCGGCCACCATCGTGGCTAACCGAGGTGATCTCTCCGGCGCCCGTGATTTGTTGTGGCGTTCAATCTCATCACCAACGCCCCCGATCGAAACTGATGATCTCGCTTTTGAGAGGGGCTTTCCCGAGCGCACCCTTATCAGAACAAAGACTGCTGCCCGAAGCTACTATCAGCTTGGGTATATCGCCGGACTGGAAAAC
>DAOUUR010000349.1 GCA_030668045.1 bacterium | reverse complement strand
GGCGATTGCCGTCAAGTTCGTCGCTTCCTTCGAGATCGTTGAGGAGAGACCGCTTGTGTGAGGATGGACTACAGGACGGGCATGTGGAAAGGGAAGCCGTCAGCTTCAGCAGGGGTTAGACACCGTCCTGAAAATTCCTATTTCCTAATACCGCGATGTAAAAGCCCCGTGAGTTTATGCCGCGGAAATCGTATCGCCGTCGCCCCTTTCCTCGTTATACGTCCTTCACGCGGATCATCAGTTTACCCGTGTTGGCTCCCGTGAAGATTTTTTTCGCCGTTTGAAGCGCATTTTCTAGACCGTCAACGATCTCGGTGCGCACCTTGATCTTTCCTTCGCCCATCCATTGACCAAGCGCGGCGATCGCTTCTGGGTAGCGCTCCGCGAAATCCAGCACGATAAAGCCTTCTACACGCAGACGCTGCATCAAGATCATCCCATAGTTGTATGGCCCAGGTACGGGTTCGGTGGCATTGTACTGAGAAATCAGGCCACAAGTCGGAATGCGGCCTTTGAAATTCATCAGCTTAAGACACGCATCGAGGATCTTGCCACCCACGTTGTCGAAGTAGACGTCAATGCCGTCCGGACATGCAGCGGCGAGCGTTGTGGGCACGTCTTCTGTTCGGTAATTGATAGCCACCTCGAAGCCGAGGTCGTCCTTAATCCAGGCGCATTTTTCATCGGTTCCTGCCAGCCCGACAACACGGCAACCCTTGATCTTCGCGATTTGGCCGACAATCGAACCGACAGCACCAGCAGCGGCTGAGACCACGACGGTTTCGCCCTCCTTGGGCTGGCCGATATCAAGCAGTCCAAAATAGGCAGTAGGGCCAACAACGGCAAACGTGCTGAACGCATCGACGACCGGAATCGGCCCGGTATCACCCATCAAGTTCACGCTCTGGGGGGTACCAATCTGATAGTCTGCCCATACGCCGAGACCGCCTACGATGGAGCCTTCGGCATAGTCTGGATGACGAGATTTGACGACAGTGCCGCAGACAACACCACGCATCGGATCGTTGAGTTCGACCGGTGGCATGTATTGATCCATATCGCTCATCCAGATCCGATTGGTCGGGTCGAGCGACAGGTAATTCAGGCGAAACAGGAACTCACCATCGCTGGGTTCAGGGATAGATTCTTCTTCAAAACTCAGGACCTCGTCGGTAATGTCACCGACAGGTCGTTTGCGGAGCCGCCAGATGCGGTTTACTTCAGACATAATCGTTCTCCTTCCTCAAAAGGTTGTTGATGGCCCAACGCTAAGGCTAAGCTGCGGGCGCTCGACGTTCACCCCGCCCAATCCGCTTGGAGCAGAACAGCGGTCGGGTGCAGCGTTTTGTTAGGCACGGCGACATCACCCTGCGGCATGATTTTCGCTCATTCCACATTCACACCGATAGTCTTCCAAAACACGGTCTCGTGCATGATCCGAATGCCATACCGCCGGGCCTTTTTGGCCTTTCCAGACTGTGAGTGCGGGTCAGCCAATACAAGAAGATCGAGCTTCTTGGTGACAGAGGTCGCCACAACAAGCCCGGCTCTACTAGCGAGCTCTTCGGCCAACGTGTGCGAAATTATCTGTCCGTCATGATGGTACTGTGACACCCCTGTGAAACAAACGCTCATCCCGATCAGGTTTTCATCAGCGGGTTTGTCCGTGGCCGGATCGGGATGTGTCTTGTACACCTTCGCAGCAGCTTCGCTGAGCATCTCGTCCAAGTCTCGTTTCTCCTGGCCTAGCAGGCGCGCGACAAGCTTCAGGTCCCGGTTTTCCGCGCCCGTGACGATACCGCCGGCTACTGCAGCACTGGCCAATTGATTCAGCTCGTCACGGTGGGCAAGGGATATCTGGTCTCCACTCAGGCCCCATTTTGTAGCCGTTTCCACTAGTGCATCGGTTTCAGAGTCGTCCACATGACGATCTTCCAGGACACGATCAAGCAATGCCACGTAAGCCATAACCGTCTCGTCGGTAGTGTCCGGAAATGCGTGCCCTTGCTTTCTTTTGAGAAGACGCTGCAAGAATGTGGTCGGTTCAGTTTGGTGACGGCGTGCCTCATCGCGCGTGACGGGTTGCTTCATTGTGCGGGGAACGGTCGGCCACTGAATCGGAGCAAGCGTGCTGAGTTTCTGAACCATGCGAGGCTGGTCGGCGAGAAGGCAAGTCAGTAGCCGAGCAGCGGCACGAGAATCGACGAGGGCGTGATGGAAATCTCCTTCTGGTGAGATTCCATAGTCACGACAACAGTCCGCTAGACTCCTGCCCCTCGCCAACTGCATTGTACAAATGCTGAAACAGTCGGGGAACTGACACTCCATCCGTGAGAATTCGCTCTCCAAGAACTGGCGATCGAATCGAACGTGGTGAGCGGCTATCGCCACCGTGCCACTCAGCACGTCCAATAGATGTGCTGCGATTTCTGCAAACTGCGGCGCGTGGAGAATATCTTCCGAGGTCAAACCGTGGGTCCTGCTCTGCCCGATGTCCCGAGTTGGGTTAACCAGCGATACGAATTCGCGTTCAATGCAACCGTCAGCTCGCATAACGACGGCAGCCACCTCTACCACGCGCTCATGCCGGGACGGGAAAAGCCCCGTCGTCTCCACGTCGATCACGGCTATGGGACCTGCGATCAGGGACAGTGACATTGCTTTACTTCTGAAACTGGCCTGACAAAGTGACGATGACTCGAATGTCTTTCATACCTTCGTTTCTTCGGTACCATACTTTTTAACGTCTCCGGTATAAATGACTTTCATGCCGGTTTTAGAACAAATAAGCTCTGTCTCTTTAGATAAGTCTATATCCAAGTCTTGGCCCCTTAACCCTTGCCATTGCGCCAAATAATAAAGAGTTCCGTACTTTACGCCTTCCTGTATCTTTTTCTTTACCCCGCCTTTCCAATTCAATACAGGAAGCTCCCCATTTTCTGCGCGTTGTACAATCTCTGGTTCTCTCTCTCGTTTTTCTCTTCCAACTTCCCAGCAAGTGATCAACCCTCTGTCATCGCCTTTCCAGCGCTCCTCCCAAGAAAGCTCCTCTCTTAATGGCTCTTTGCAAGATCTATAGATTCGTTGGCTCATAAGATTTTCCGATCCTCATCGATTCGCCTAACGCTCCGGCTAGGCGGCGGGGCCTCAGGATCTCCCGCAAGGCAGCCGTCAGCTTCAGCCGGTAGTTAGGCTTCGCTCCGATCCTAAACGCTAAGCTCAAGTACTATTCGACCCCAGCCGCCACACTGTACCCCAACGTCAAAGCATGCAGCTCGCCTGAACCGCATTTCATTCGGATCAACCCCAGCGAAAAAGAGTTCGCCGGCGGTAAAGATCATCGAAGCAGCCGCGCTG
>DAOUUR010000224.1 GCA_030668045.1 bacterium | reverse complement strand
TTTCGGTCGTCGGTTGAGTAGGCCAGTTTTTTGGCAATGATCAGGTAGCCTTCCAATGCGAAGAACGCCAGCGCGAACAAGGCGACTGTCCCCCCGGCCAGCGCCAGCGCCCAATTGCTGTTGATCAGGAGGAGGCCGATAGCGACTTTCAATCCCATGGAAGCCGCGCGCACAAATATGAAAAAGCGCCACGATTTGAGGGCGTAGAAAACTCTTACCTGTAGCAGGAAGATCGAGTTGAAGAAAAGCCCGACAAGCAGGTAGCTTAGGAACTCGACCGTCATCAGGCGTGACTCGATTACAAACCGCCCGCGCTCAAAAAGCAGCCAGATTATTTCGTTGCGGAACAGATAGAGAAAAACGGTTGCCGGGATTATTAGGAGCACACATAACGCCCCGGCTCTATGATAGAGAGTGGCAAGGCCGCGCCTGTCGTTTTCCACCGCCTGTTCGGAGAATGTCGGAAACATGGCCGTAGCCAGCGAATAGATGACAATGCGGAGCGGGATGAAATAGACGATGTTGGCATAGTAGGTCGCCGAAACATAACCGGGCTCAAGGAATATGCCGCCCATGTAACGGTCGAACGAATCAAGGGTCAGCCCGATGCTCTCGATGATTACGATCACACCCAGAAATCTGAGAAAGCTGCCGGTTGGGAAACTTGATACTGCGGAGGCAACTGCGGCCCGCTTGTGAATGAAATAGGCCGGCACGGCGACAATCAACATCTGCACGAACATCCCGACCACCCACGCCAGTATGAACGAAAGTGATCCCAACGACGGGAACGATGTCAGCAGAATAATTATGATGGCGATATTGAACCCGACCGCCGCTACGGTTGGAAATACAAAATGATGTTTCACATGACAGAAGCTGCGGAACAACGATTCGTAGGAACGCAACGGTATCAGCAAACAGAAGAGGCGTCCGAATCGCACAACCGCGTTGACGCCTTCCTCGTCCATTCCCTGGGCCAGGAGATCACCAAACAAGGGCATCGCCAGGTAGACGGCGATAGTGACTCCGAATATCAGCAATGTCGAGAGGTTAAAGAGAGTGGAGCGAAAGATGTTGCCGCTGCGGGCGCCGGTCGCGCCGTTTTGCTGGAGGTATGGAATCGATGCCGACGGAATCGCCGCGAAGAGGATGCTGGCTACCATCAGAGGAACCGCCAACGCCACCAGGAGAATATCGTATTCGGCGCTGGTTCCGAAGTAGTTGGCTATCACCGCCTCACGGATCAAACCGAACAGTTGCGACGTAATTGTCACCGCACCGATGATGATCGATGCCTGCTTGATTCCCTGTTTCCAAAACGAACTAGTCATTTGCTGATGCCTATCTCGCTATATTTTCAGCAGTCCCTTGATTGTCTCGTGTAACGCCGCCCGATAGTGAAAACCGCCGACATTGGATTGTCGCATCATCGCCGAGAACGTTTCAAATTCATTAAGAGTTGCCAGGCGGACTTCGCGAATCTCGTGCTTGTCCGTGAAGTTGAAATCACCAGACACATAACGTGCCTGAAAGACATGACTGTACCACTTGTTTTCTACCGTTTCGTTATCGCGAGTGCAAACAAAAGTGGCATCAGTTCGGAGCAGGTACCTATCGACCGCAATTTCGCACCCCGTCTCCTCCATAGCTTCTCTCTTAATGCCATCTTCAAATGGTTCGCCCGGCTGAAGGCCACCGGAAGGCGCTCGATAAAGTCCCGGTGGATAGAAATGCTTAGCAATAACAACGATCTGGCCTTTGTGAATTATATAGAACGTCGCATCATGGGATCGACCATGCTTCTGGGAACTTTTGATGCGATCAAATTCTTCGCCGGTAACAGAAAATCTGAAGCTCTCTCTCTGCGGTTTCCCAAACCGGTCGATCATCCCGGTTACCATTTCCTCAGTGACATACATCAGAGCAGCGGCGCAATTTCTTTCTGGAGCGGCAGAGTTGTAACTTCGCAGCCACCTTCGACAATCAGAACATCGATTTCAGTTCGCAGCCCAAGGTCGGGGAAGTAGACGCCGGGCTCTATCGAGAAAAGATGCCCCGGTTTCAGTTCGCGCCGGTCTTCGGTTTCAAGGTTGTCGATATTCGGACCAGTGCCGTGCACGCTGGTGGTGATAGAGTGCCCTGTCCGATGTACAAAGTTCTCGCCATAACCGGCTTCGGCGATAACGTCACGGCAAGCATCGTCCACCTCGGAACCATAAACGGGTCGACTGCCAATGTTCTCATTAATGAACTTCACCGCAGCATCGCGCGCCCGGGCGATCACATCAAAAAGCTCTGCGGAGCGTTCCGGGATTTCATCTCGTGTGCCGGCAAAGGCCATCCAAGAAATATCGGCAAAAGTACCGGCCGGTTTTTTCAGCTTGGCCCAGAGATCAATCAGCACCAGTTGGTTTTTCATGATCGTCGCAGATTTCTCCGCGGTCGGCTCATAGTGTGGATTACCAGCGTTAGCATCGACCGCACAGATCGGAGAAAAATCGTTAATCATGTTGTGCTTATTAAACTGCTGGAGAATAAAGCTAACAACATCGAACTCGGTGATACTGTTACCACTTCTCAAGGCGGCAGATATCTGATCGAAAGCAGCTGTCTTGATATCAAGCATGTATTTGGCCGCCCGGCGGTGCAGAACGATCTGATCATCGGTCAAACGTGCCTGGAAGTGAGCGACGATATCGGCGGAGGAAACAATCTCCACATCGAACGTTCTGATCAACTCAATAGTGCCGGCATCAACCAGCCCGATATACGGCAATCGTCCTTGCCGCGAGTATTCCATAGCGATCTTCTCGCCGCCCCCAAGCATGGAAGCCAACTCGGTTTCCAACACCCGATAACTGGAGTAGGCCGTAATCTTGCCGGGGAGGTTGTCAAATTTGTCCCGCTCCACCTTGTGTACAAGTCCGGTCGGTTCTCCCGACACCGGGACATAATAGAACATCCGGCGCGTCAGGTGGGCCGTCAATCCGAGAGTTTCCATCGCTATCTCATTGCGACCATGAAAATCGGCCATAAGCCAGCCATCAAGGCCGACATCTTTCAAGTATTTCTGGATTTCACCAATATTTGTCTTCATCTTTAAGCTCCTGAGGTTGCGGTTAAAATAGTCGATTCCAACCCCATTGTCACACAGTATCTGAAACCTACAGACTCACAGATTCTCCAATCTTGACTGATCGTCCCGCTTCGGTTAACTTGATTGCCGAGATGAAGACCGACCCAAAAACGCCAGCAAGAATTGTCATCACCGGAGCACCCGCCTCTGGCAAGAGTGAATTCCTCCAGAAGCTCAAGCTCCACCCCTCTTTTGATGACTTCATTTTCTTTGATGAGGTGGCCCGGATGCTGCTGAGAGAGAATCCCGACTTTCACGAGGATATGGGTGCTTTTCACCGGGAGATTTATCGTCGCCAGATCAAACAGGAAACAGAGGCTGCTGACCGGCCGTTTATTACCGACCGGGGAACGGTTGATGCTTTCGCTTTTCATCCTGAAACTACTGCGACGGTTGGTACGTCTATAGAGATAGAATATAAGAGGTATAACGGCGTGGTCCTGCTCGGTTCTTCCGCGTCGCTCGGAGAGGCTCACTATCGGATTGATGATATCCGACGGGAGACAATCGACGATGCGCTGATCATTGAACGGGCCACTAAATCGGTTTGGAGCGCCCACCCGCAATACCGACTGATCCCGGCCCGGATTGATTTAGAGGAGAAGTATCAGGAGTTTCTGGCGGTTATCGGATTGCTGGCTGGCAGGGATATCTTTAGAGATTGACAAATGTAGATGGCTTTTCGTCCATAATAGAAATGAAAATCGTAGAGAGGACCATAGTATGAGAAAAAGCGCAGGGTTTATTGTCATACTGATTCTGGTATTTCTTGGCGGCATGGTTCAGGCCAAGAGTGATTTCCTGAAACAGTTCGAGTCAGACTACTCAATTATCGGAAAAGACGTGCTCAAGACAGACACCGAAGTTGGTACTGTCTCCAATTTTGTGTACGAGAAAGATGTTGCCACTTTCACTTTCGAGTCCGGCACTTTCTATCTGTTAAGTTATGTCAATGATCGACCTACTATTGCTGTTTTCATCGGACAGGGTCGAGTGCATATCGGCATACCGTCCGTTCTGGAACAGAGTGCCTTGATGGCCGTAGCTCCCGACAGCGTAGTAGATGATACCTTCGAGACTTGTTATATCCGTATCGCTGATGATTTTGATCTGACATTGCGGGAGGTAACGACCTTCAAGAAGGAATCACTGGACTGGAAGTCATATAACACAATGAAACAGGCTCAGGGTGAATATTATTTCCGACCGCTAATCCACCACCACTACGACAATTACTTCCAGCTACTTCGCTCAATTTACGAACGCGCTGACGACGGCTATTTCTGGGTTGATTTCAATCGCTTTGTTTTCAATTTCGATCCCAACCGTCCCGAGCAAGTGATTGTTGCCTATGAATACGAGGGTGGCGATGAGGTCATAACCGAGGCGGCCATATTCCAACGACAGGAAAACGCAGTCTATGATGAGCACCGGATGTCTGAGATACCCTACGAAACAACTCTCCTGGAAACTTCCGGCCAGGTTGAAGTTGGCGGCAGCGATGGAAGCAAGATTGAAAGCTCCGCGGTAACTATAAGTCTTCTTTGTAACCGGGATAGCTTAAAGTTCATTTCAACTTTTCTCGATGATGGCCTGTCTCTCGACTCTCTCCATTTTGATGGCCAGCCTGTTGACTATCATAGACGTGGCAGTTTTGCTGCGACCGGAATTATATTGCCGGAATATTGTCACCTCGGAGACACTCTCAACCTGACTTTCTTCTACCACGGCAAGCATTACCTCAAGGCTTTTCCCTATGTCGATAACCCGCATGCCTCCAAACATTCACTAACCTTTACGCAACCTGAAGGGTACAATTATCTTCTTCCCGGTCGTACACCTGTGGAAAAAGTATCGGGGAAACATCAGTTTACTGTCAACCCGCCGAACCCGTATCGGATGTTTGATTTTCGCGGATACGTTACCGGATTGGATACGATTCCAGTCGTTTCGGATATCGGCGTCACGCTCAGCTTCCTGAAATCATCTC
>DAOUUR010000373.1 GCA_030668045.1 bacterium | reverse complement strand
GGTAGGGATCGCTTTTTTCAGGCGAGTGACCACTGTGAGTCCGGCCTTATACCCATGCCAGAATGAAGCGGGCGGATCGCCCCCCTTCGCTGCCTACCGTGTGTGCAGGATTTCCTCTTCGGGAATCGATGATACCTGGATGCCTTTCATCGGATCGCCCAGCCCGCGGGAGGCATTTGCTACGATTGAAGCATCGTTATAATGAGTCGTGGCGCTGACAATCGCCTTGGCGACATGCTGAGGATTGCTCGACTCGAAAATACCCGATCCCACAAAAACAGCCTCGGCGCCAAGTTGCATGCAGATCGAAGCATCGGCAGGGGTAGCAATACCACCGGCAGCAAAATTCGGGACCGGGAGTTTGCCGGTTTTGGCTACCATGCGGACAAATTCAATCGATACCCGGTTTTCCTTGGCGACACCGTAAAGCTCCTCTTCGGACATAATCGTCAGTGCCTTCATGGCCGATCCGATTTCACGAAGGTGCCTGATTGCCTCGGAGATATCGCCGGTACCAGCTTCACCTTTGGTACGAATC
Source organism: bacterium (assembly GCA_030668045.1). Taxonomy (GTDB): domain Bacteria; phylum Zixibacteria; class MSB-5A5; order GN15; family FEB-12; genus DAOUUR01. Next base: position 2,626 of record DAOUUR010000373.1, on the reverse strand, counting down.
ATGGCCGCACCTTCGCTGATTCTACGAAGCGCCTCACCCAAATTGCGGCAACCACAAACAAACGGAACCTTAAACGGCCATTTGTGAACGTGGTACTTCTCGTCGGCAGGAGTCAGGACTTCGGATTCGTCGATAAAGTCAACTTCAAGCGCTTCCAGTACCTGAGCTTCCGCAAAATGACCGATCCGGCACTTGGCCATCACCGGAATGGTGACAATCTGCTTGATCTCTTCGATCTTGTCCGGGTCCGCCATCCTGGCCACGCCACCCTGCGCCCTGATATCGGAAGGCACTCGCTCCAGCGCCATGACAGCACACGCGCCGGCATCTTCGGCAATTTTGGCCTGCTCGGCGGTGGTAACATCCATAATCACACCACCCTTGAGCATCTCGGCCAGGCCAACTTTTACTTTGTGCTGCTTATCATTAAAATTGATCATAGGTCACTCCTTGAGACAATGTTCCATTTTCGTCGCGGTCATGATGACCCGACACAAACCAATCCAGCTTTATAATATAGAAAAAAAAGGGGCTTGAAAACAAGCCCCAAATGGGTCAAAACAGATTGTCAGCCGGACCTGAGAGGGTCGCGGCTTCGGAATATCACCGTCTTATTTCTTGGCGGGCATCCGGTACTTGGAGAATCGCTGTTTACCGAGCGCAGTTATGAATATCTTTTCCTGCGTTTCCCAGAAGGGCTTCATGTTGCACTTACCCACCTGGCCGCAACGAGACGGATCTTCGGTACAAAGGCTAAAATGGATGGGTCCGTCAGTAGCCACACACACGTCAAGGAACGTAATGTCCTTGGGGGCACGGGTCAGACGGTAGCCACCGGTCACTCCCTGATATGATATCAGGAGGCTGCTGCGGGTGAGGTCCTTAAGAATCTTAGCAAGGAACTCACGGGGAACGTTTTCCGCCTCGGAGATGGCGCTGATCGATGCAAGCTTGCCTTTTGGCAGGCCGGATAGGTGTCTTACCGCGCGAAGGGCGTAGTCGGACTTTCTTGACAATCTCATAGAGTCTTCCTCATGTCTGCCGCTGACAATCAGCGGGCTGGTAAAAAGAGCATCTGCTCATTGACTTTGTTTATCCGGATTATTATACGCAACAGAGGTCTTGTTGTCCAGAAAAATGTGACTTATTCTCCAAAATTATCAGGCTCCATTCTAAGGTCAATTCTGCCGATAATCAACAGATCAGGCGGTTTGCGCTTATATGAAGAGGAAAAGACTCAAAAATACAGACGGTTACTCGCTTTTTGAGCTGGTAGTGGTGATAGTGATTCTCGGAATTATCACGGCAGTGTCATTGAGATCAATGCGCAACACTACCGAGGTGACCCGGACCGAAGAAACCAGAATGGAGCTTGATGCCCTGGCAGCGGCAATTGCGGGCAATCCCGACCTCATCTCGGGTGGCAACCGGACCGATTATGGGTATCTTGGCGATGTTGGCTCCCTGCCGAACAGCCTGTCCCAACTGGTGACCAATCCGGGCTACGCCACATGGGACGGTCCCTACGTGGGTGATGAGTTCACCACCGGAGGTGCCGATAATGAATATCAGTACGATGCCTGGGGTAAGCAGTACAGTTATTCCAGCGGCGTTACAATCTCCTCGACCGGCAGCGGCAGCACGATCACTCGGGAAATCGCCGGATCAACCGCTGAGTTGACCCTTAATGCAATCACAACGGTCATAACCGACCTCAGCCACGACCCACCCGGTTCGGTCTATCGAGACTCGGTCAAAGCCGTGCTGACTTACCCAAATGGCACCGGTTCGACATCACAGCGAACAAAATACCCCGGTTCCGACGGGTTGGTTCAGTTTGATTCAATCCCGATCGGTCGCCACGCCCTGTGGGTGATCTATATTCCGACCAACGACACTCTCAGACGGGTGGTCAGTGTTGATCCCGGAGCGGCCACTCATCTGGAAACACAGATGCACGATGATCTCTGGTAATTACGATGAAAAAGCTCTCCAACAACAAAGGTTTCGGATTGATCGAACTGACGATGATTATCATCATTGTCGGCATTCTCACGGCAGTGGCAATGCAATCGATGACCACAATGGTACAGGATGCGCGCCAGATCAAAACCGAACGCGAGATGGAGATGCTGGCCGATGCTATTGTCGGCAACTCGGAACTCACCAGCAACGGGACCCGGTCCGACTTTGGTTATGTCGGTGACATTGGCGCTTTCCCACCAAATCTCCAGGCACTGTATCAGAATCCCGGATCATACACAACATGGAATGGACCGTATATCGAAACCGGATTCAGTCAGGACACCGACGGTTTCAAAAAGGACGAGTGGGGCACCGACTACACCTACGCCGGTGGCATCACGATAACATCGACCGGAAGCGGCAGTACGATCACTAAGAAGATCGCCGATGCGACTTCAGATTATCTCCTCAACACCTTCAACGGAACAATCACCGATGCAAACGATTCGTTACCGGGCACGACATACGATGATTCAGTCGATATCAAAATCACCATTCCAGATGGTTCCGGCAATACGGTCACAAAGACATATCACCCCGATTCGACGGGAGCTTTCACGCTCGATTCATTGCCGTCCGGACAGCATGCTGTTAACATAAT
>DAOUUR010000186.1 GCA_030668045.1 bacterium | reverse complement strand
GATTGAGGGTGTGGGATGCGAAGCTTGTCATGGTCCCGGCAAGGACTACAAATCGGCAAAGATCATGAGTAAGAGGAAATGGGCAGCTGATCCGGAAGCTCACAAGAAAATGGCCATCGACGCCGGCTTGATCTACGCGACCGAGGAAACCTGCACTACGTGCCATAAAGAAGAAGGTAACAAGAACTTCAAGCCGTTCAAGTGGGAAGAGAAAAAAGACACCTCCCATCCGGTGGCAAAAGAATAAATCGTAACCAGCCGTGTCCCATAAGGGATATCGGATTATATGCTATCTAAAGCGGTCTCATGCGAGGCCGCTTTTTTGTTGTCTATTTCAAGATAGCGTAAGACTAAATTATGTCAGAGGGAATGTTCTCACCGATACCCAGCGGCGTTCCGGCAGAGGCGCTATCAGATCAATGGCTTCTACCTCAAATCGTTCTCGGGAGAGATACGATGCGATAGCGTCCTTTACCAGCATGACACGATGCTGCGATATTTCCTTGGCCACCGTCACGTGCGGCACCCAATCCTTAAACACCAGCGGCAGATCCAGACGCGCGTATAGTCGGTAGTACAGAGCCATCAACTCTTCGCTGGGATCGACGCTCCAGTGGATCACCGGCGCGCGTGGGTAGAAATCACCAATAGAACCGAGCTGGAGTGTGATCGGCGACAGTAGATCAATTTCAGATTTAATCAGGGCTGTCAACTCATCTATCGGCAGCTGAGATTCAAACGGAAACACCAAGGTGATGTGGGAACTGATCAGATTGTAGTCGGGGTCGTATTTCTCTCGCAGCTTCGCTATGGTAGCATCCAAATCCCTTGGCAGGTAGATTACCACTGCATACTCGCCGTGACGGCGCTCAGCATAATGATCGGAGCGATAGTGGCTGTCAAGCATCACAACTCGAAAGAATCCTATTTGAGAAAGATGATTTCAATCCGGCGATTTTTCGCCCGGCCTTTTGCGTTCTGATTAGAGGCGACAAAATTCGATTCACCACGACCAAATGCTTTGATGCGGTCGGTTGAGATACCCTGGGTGACAAGAAAATCGCGTACCCGCCGGGCCCGTTTTTCCGAGAGCGTTCGGTTGGCCAGGGTAGTACCTATGTTATCGGTGTAGCCGCTGATGTCGAGCCTGATGTCGCTGACAAAATTCAACAACCGGGACAGTTGAATGAGGCGTTCCTTGGATCGCGGATCAATCTCAAACGACCCCGATGGATAGTCGATATTCAGCACCATCGGTTCGGCTAACATCGAAAGGTCGATACAACCGTTACGGTCAACATCAACTCCCACCAGTGTCAGAGGGCAATCGTCCAACCCGTCGGGGACCCCATCGCCATCGGAATCAACAACGCAACCACTCTCGTCCACGGCGGCGCCAACCGGGTTGTGCGGACAGGCATCAATATAGTCGGCTATACCGTCAAAGTCGGAGTCAACCGGGCAACCATTGATATCAACCATCCCTCCGGCGCGTGATTCTGTACCGGGGCAATCATCAAGACCGTCGCTTACGCCATCGTGGTCACTGTCAATCGGACAACCATTTCGATCAACGATTGCCCCCAACGGGGTATTGAGGCAGCGATCGGCCTCGTCGGGAACACCATCATGGTCGGTGTCGGATACCACCAGCTTTCGGTCGGCGCGGGTTTCCAGCCAGGAACGGTTGGATGGCCAGCTACCCGATTTGTTGACACGACCAAATGCAAAACTCAATGACAGATTCGATGAATAGAGCCAGCGATCACGCCCGGCCACTACTTCCGGAGCAAACTCAGCCCCGGCACCGGTTAAGTAATCTCCTCCCGCCTGCAGAGTAACCGACCATCGCGATCCCAAGTCCCACCGAAAACCGGAAACTGCTGCGACAAAAACTTCCGAAGCTGCAAAATCGAGGGTTTGATCACGGATACCCTGCACATCAATTGTTGAGTCAGCCGAGGCGTCGATAATCTTCCACATCGTCCACCCGGCCCCGACACCCAGTGTCATGTGGAAACGGTTACCGATTGAGAACAGGCGTCGGTTCATTATGAGTCCAACTCGTTTGGCCTGCCACTGACGCGTGGCGGCAAAACCGTCGCGTTTCAATGCAAAGCTGGAGGTGGCTGTGGTGTCGTTAGTCAGGTCGTAGAACGACAGGTCGAGATTAACGCGCCAATCGTCGTTGAATATGTAGCCAACCTTAAGTCCAACGACATTTTGCAAAGTGTACTTGGCGGAATCGCCGGATGCGATAGTAGCTTTGCCACCCGTGAGACCAAAGAAGTACTTGTACTCGTTGGCCTGCACCGATCCGGCAAGCAGAAACAGTAACAGTATGGCAGCAATCCGATGCATCTGACGATTTTCTCAAGTCCGCTCAGGGCGGAAATCAGTTAAGTCTACCTTCTCAATAGAGCTTCTTTGTTTCGACATCCGTGTAATAATGAGTCAGGATTTTGTCAAACACCCAGCCTTCGCGCGCCAGCCCAATCGCTCCGCACTGGCACATTCCAACGCCGTGTCCGTAACCGCGTCCGGCAAATGTGATACTCTGAAGATTGCCCCGGTCGTCGCGATCAATCTCAACATCGAACCGACCCGATGGCAGAATCAGGTCTGGATCAGAAGTACGTCCGATCACCCAGCGGATACGATCCTTCTGGAATTTATAGACATCATTTTCAGTGCGAACCAACATCTTCAAGACACGTCCCCCGGAAGTACGCTGACCGATTTTCACGTCGGTTATCCGACCTATCTTAAGATCCCGACCGCGATCACTGGAGAGGTACTGTTCGATCCGACCACGCAATTGTTCTTCGGTGAAATGCTCTTTCCAGACATAGTACTTCGACCACGAACAGGCGCCCTCATCGGTTACCGCCTTGAGGTATGGAATGTCCTTGCGTTCCCATACGTCACCGATGTCATCGGTCATACCTCCGCACGTTGAATGATAATAGGCGTTGATGAATTCATCGTGATAAGTAATTACATATCCGGCGGTAGCATTAATGGCACGGGAGATCAGCCTGTTCTCCACCGATGCTCCCTCATAGACCTGATCCAGAATGCTTGACTTCATATCAAACGGCTCCCCCTGGTACTGATTGAGGTGAGCCATCGCATATGTCCGGGCAGCGACGGCCTGCGCTTTGACCGCTTCAATTTCCGCTTCGCTTCTCGTGCCGATCTCCGGCGGAACGACACCCTTGAGATAGTCTTCCATATACACGATATTGATCAACTCGATATTCTGACCGTCGGGAAGAACCTTAAGCAGGCCGCGATACCGACTGTTGTTCAGCTTCACTCTGTTGTCAACTCCGCGCGGAATGATATTGACTTCATCAAGACCGGATTCGATAACGGCCTTACCGCGACCAACGACCTTGATCTTCCCTTTGTCGTTCTGCACCGTTACATCGCGTGGAGAATAATAAACCGTTTGTTTTCCCTCACGAAGGCACTCCACTGCAAAATTGCGGTCGGCACCAACAGTAGCTTCATCAAGATTTTCCTGCAAGAGTACCCGCACAAACGGCACTCGTATGAAAGACCCGCCGGATTCTTCTTTCAGCCCTGGAACAGTGGCACAACTCCACACCAGAATCATCATACACAATCCGGTACCGATGCGAGCGCTGTATTTTATGATGGTCTTAAGATTCATCTTATCATCCCAGGTTTCATCTATCAACCGGCGGTTGGGCAATAATACCCATCACCGGAAGTTTGATCTTGCCGGTAGTTGGCAACGGTTCCGATCGCAGAGCCGCCTCACCCATCACGGCGAAGCAAGCGGCCTCAACAAAGTCACCGTCGATACCCAGTTCATCCACAGTATCGATCTCAACTTCGGGCAGCATGCGGGCAAGACTCTTGATAAGGAAGATGTTTTTTCGACCTCCCCCGGTCAAATACAATTTTTTGATTGTTGGATCAACCTGTATGATCGGCCAGACCAACGCCACGATCGAATCGACTGTCAGAGCCGCCGCCGTTGCCAACATGTCGTTATTACTCATAGACAACCGACGTCCGAGCTTGATTATTTTATCGGCAGCCACCCTGCCAAACGATTCCCTCCCGGTTGAGACGGTCGATCCGCTGAAAAACCGGTTCCCGTGCAGCAACATCATCAAACGCTGCGACACCTGTCCCGCCGCTGCGTATTTCCCACTGCGATCATATGGTTTGCCAAAGAGCCGGAGGCAGAGTAGATCGCAGAGGCTGTTTCCGGGACCGCAATCGGCAGCCGAGGAAGGTTGTTTTGATCCGGGACCGGGCAGGTAGAAGTAGTTTGACATGCCACCGACGTTGACTATCAGCCGCGATTCTTTCCGGCTGGAAAAGAGACGTTCCATGGCAGCTTGAGTGACCGGAGCTCCTTCGTTACCGATAGCAATGTCGGCCTGCCTGAAATCACCAATGGTTATTCTGCCGGTACGAGTCGCCACTTGGCTAAGAGACCCTAATTGGACGGTACAGCGAACCATATGCTGGTCGATCTTTACTTTCTCCGGCAGGTGGCGCACGGTCTGGCCGTGCGAAGCTACAACATCAATTCTAATCCGTTGCCTGGCCAACTGCCCAATGAAATCAGCTGCCGCCCGACCGTAGAACCGGCCCAGAACATTGTCAAGATGCGCGGTGTGGGTGAGGTCTGGTTTGTCAGAATCGGCCAGATCCAGGATCAGGTTTCTCAGGTTGGAGGGGTATTTTTTTTCACGTCCGGTGAGGAACTTGGCCCTCACACCGCGATCAGTCCGCACAATCCTGACTGCAACCATATCAAGGCTATTGACTGACGTGCCGGAGTTCATTCCCAGCACGGTCAGGTTCCGACGATTTATGATTCGACTTAGCGACATTTCATCTTAAGGAGCTTGATGAGGCGGTACTTTTCAACTTGAATTTTATCCCCGACACCCGGCTTAGAGCTGAGGAGAGACGATCTTTGGACACCTCTCCACGTTCGACAGCCTCGCGGAAGTAATCAAACGCCTCGACCGCCGCTTCGGTATCCTGCCCATACAGGAGGATATCATGACCGGCCTCAAAGGCCGCCACCGCCCGTTCGCCGTGGCTACCGAGCACGGCAGCTCCACCCATAGTGAGATCATCGGTAATGACAGGACCGTCAAAGGCCAGCATCTGCCTGATCAAGCTGTTGACAATTTTCTCAGAGCCGGTCGCAATCTGATCGTCGAGATTCCGATAGCGCACATGTGTTGTCATAATCATATCAGCACCAGCTTCAATTCCGGCAACAAACGGTAGCTTTTCTCGCTGCTCCCACACAACCGGATCATAGTCAACCACCGATGTTTCATCGTGCGGATCAATCGTCGTGTCACCCAGGCCGGGGAAATGCTTGAGGCATGAAAGTAAACCAGCGCGGGACGAAGTCTCCACCGATGCCTGCACAAATGGGATCACGTCGGCTGCCGTCGCCCCAAAACAGCGCTCAGTCAGACACTTGTTGTTTGCGTTGGTGAAAATATCACAGACCGGGGCTAGATTCAGATTTATTCCGAGTG
>DAOUUR010000599.1 GCA_030668045.1 bacterium | reverse complement strand
CACTTTCCACTCGGCGATAGCGTGCCCCAGAGCGGCAACGGTCAGATTCAGCTCACTTACCAGACCGGCTTGCTCGGAGTCGAGGTCGTGTAGGAATATCTTTGATGAAAGATCACCGGATGCCATCTCGTGCAGACGGCGGCGTATGACGGTAACCGACCGATACACCCGCAGCATCGGCAGGATTGTGATAATGGCAGTAGCAGTAACCGCCGCAACGACCGCCGAGATCATGTACGGCATGAGGTGATTGGCCGCCAGTGCCACCAGCGACTCGCTACCATCGCTACCGGCCAGCAGTGTATGATTGGAGTAAATGATAATCGCTGCGGAGACAAATAGCGCCGAGCCGGCCATCATGGCCAGACGCCAGAGCAGGTTGAACGGTTGAGCTAGATCATCAGTGCCGTGCAAAGCGTGACTGGAATCAGACATCGTAATTCCTCCTACACATTATATTTCCGACCAACATAGTTGGTTACAAGTCGTTTTTCGGTTACGATGTAGCGGAATCTTAGTCCGATGTCGGTACAATCAATGCCCAGAGGTTGAACAGCAAAACTCTCCGCAGGTTAAGCACTTGCGGAGAGTTCGTCATACTTGCTCGACTTCTGCTCAGAACGGTAGATCGTCGTCGCCACCAGATGCAGGCGGTGGCGGAGAATCGGGCGGACCACTCGATCCGGAAGCGTTGGGAGCCGAAGCGTTCTCGCCGCCTCCACGTCCCCCGATAAACTGAAAACTCTGGACGACCACTTCGGAGATATACCGCTTATTGCCATCCTTGTCATCGTACGAACGGTTCTGAATACGACCCTCGATATAAACTTGACGCCCCTTGGCCAGATATTCCTTGATGACCTCGGCCTGACGTCCCCAGGCAACGATGTTGTGCCAGGTGGTTGACTCGTTTTTGGTACCATCCTGACTGGTCCACTTCTCGGAGGTTGCGAGAGAAAATGTGGTCACCGCTTTACCGGCGGGGGTGTATTTCAACTCCGGGTCCTTCCCGAGGTTACCGATCAAAATTGCTTTGTTTACGCTCATCGCTCCCTTTCGGTGTAGAGATTCTTTTTCCCAATATATAGCGAGACCCGTTTTGGTGTCAAGACCATGCGACAGATTTTCCTTGAAATGTGATGGCAACACCGCTATCCTGAACAGACTGAGGAGATGACATGAAAACCAACCTGAACATAGCTGCAACTATCACGGCGACAACGCGTTTCATCGAGGGGAAACTGATCGAGTCGGGCCTGAACGGGTTTGTTCTTGGGCTATCTGGAGGAATTGACTCGGCCCTGTCGGCGGCTCTGGCGGCCAAAGCAGTTGGAGCGGAGAAAGTTCTCGGTGTGATGATGCCCTACCGGACCTCATCGGACGCCTCGGTCGCTGATGCCAGAGAGCTGGCCGAAAAGCTGGAGATCGATACCCGGCTGGTAGATATCAGCCCGATGATCGACGCCTACTACCCGGTGATCGATAAGAATAATGCATTGCGCGCCGGGAACAAGATGGCCCGCGAACGAATGTCGATACTCTTTGACCTTGCTCACGAAAGCAACCGCCTGGTGCTTGGCACCGGCAACAGAACTGAAATCTGTCTGGGCTACACAACCTGGTTCGGTGATTCTGCCTGCTCGATCAATCCGCTCGGTGATCTCTACAAATGTGAAGTCCGACTGTTGGCCAGAGAGCTTGGCGTACCAGAATCAAT
>DAOUUR010000016.1 GCA_030668045.1 bacterium | reverse complement strand
GGGAGTTAATAATCTCATCTCCACCGCCACAAGATAGAATCATAACCAGCGCTATTGCCAGACACGTCGCGGTCAAATATACGGAATGTTGATTTTTCATTGGTCAGTTGCACCTCTCTTGATATTCTCTTCCACCGATCCTAATGATACAATGTAACGATCAGCTAAACAAGTACGTCTCATCTTGCTCCTGTGGTACCGTTTGAAACAGCAAGCAGATCAGCGAATACCCCGCAGCAGAAGAACCGGCTATCTCGATTTCGGAAACTTCGCTCAAGGGACGTTCCGAAAGCCTTGGTTGTGCAACCAAAAGCAGATAGACGCTACTCTCCCTCGTCTTCCATGTCCAAAAGATCAATTGCCCCAACAAGCGACAGCCTGAACTCGACGTTTGGTCGCAAGTACAAAAAAAAGAGGCGGCCGAAGCCGCCTCTCTCAGTATTACATATGCCGCTGACTACTCTACCGCATGTTCTTGATGATCTCAGTAGCGAAGGCGGAAGTACCGATTTTCTTCGCACCTTTCATCTGACGATGCAGATCGTATGTGACGGTCTTCTTGTCGATCGTTTTCTGAATCGCCTTCTCAATCATCACCGCTGCCTTATCCCAGCCCATGTACTCAAGCATCATAACAGCCGAGAGTATCACCGAGCCCGGATTGATGACGTCCTTATCGGCATACTTCGGAGCCGTACCATGAGTGGCCTCGAACAATCCGATGTAGTCACCAATATTGGCGCCGGGTGCCATCCCGAGTCCGCCAACCTGCGCAGCGCAGGCGTCGGATAGATAGTCACCATTGAGGTTAGGCGTTGCCAGGATACTGTACTCATCGGGACGCGTCAGCACCTGCTGGAATATCGAATCGGCAATACGATCCTTGATCAGAATCTTGCCCTTCGGCATCTTGCCTTTGTACTTACTCCAGAGTTCGTCCTCAGTAACAATCTTACGACGGAACTCCGTAGTAGCCAGCTTGTATCCCCAGTCACGGAAAGCACCTTCGGTGTACTTCATGATATTACCTTTGTGCACCAGTGTTACCGAGGGGAGCTTGCGGTCAATCGCGTATTGGATTGCCTTGCGAACCAGTTGCTTGGTACCGGTTACCGAGATCGGCTTGATGCCAATACCGGAGTCGGTGCGGATGTTGGTCTTCATGTTCTTGTTGAGCCAGGTAATGACCTTCTTAACATCCTTGCTGCCCTTCTTCCACTCAATACCGGCATAGACGTCTTCTGTATTCTCACGGAAAATGACAACGTTCAGCCTCTCCGGATGAACGACTGGTGAGCCGACACCTTTATACCAGTGAACAGGACGCACACAGGCATAGAGGTTCATGATCTGGCGCAGCGAGACGTTCAGCGATCTGAAACCGCCACCAATCGGGGTTGTCAACGGACCTTTGAGAGCCACGTAGTGGCTTTTGATTGCATCGATTGTCTCATCCGGCAGCCACTCGCGATAGAGCTCGTTGGCTTTTTCACCGGCATAGACATCCATCCAGGCGATCCGTTTCCTGCCCTTGAAAGCTTTCTCAACGGCAGCATCGACAACGCGACGGGCTGCTTTCATGATGTCACGGCCGATACCATCGCCCTCAATTACCGGAATGATCGGGTTGTTGGGAATCGAGAGTTTCTTGCCCTTGATCGTGATGCGTTTGCCATCCTTGGGGACGACAATATGTTTGTACTTCTTCATCTGTATCTCCCTTAGTAGCCGAGGTCCTTGAGGTGTAACTTGTATGTTTTAGCCGAGCCCTGCAACGCAGAAAGTTCGCCCTTGCTGAGTTTCAGCTCAAGTATCTTTTCCACACCCTTCGCGCCCAGAATAACTGGGACACCGATGTAGATATCTTTGATGCCGTACTCGCCACTTAGGAAGGCCGAGGCGGGCAGCACCTTCTTCTCATCGTTAAAGATTGCGCGACACATGTCAACCGAAGCCGCCGCCGGAGCGTAATAAGCAGAACCGGTCTTCAATAGCTTAACGATTTCACCACCGCCAGCACGCGTACGATCAGCGATTGCATTTATGCGATCTTTCGGGATCAGTTCCCCGATCGGCACACCAGCAACCGTCGTGTAACGTGGTATCGGCACCATCGTATCACCATGACCACCAAGAACCATCGCCTGCGTGTCAGTCATAGCTACACCGAGTTCCATCGAGATGAACGCACGGAAACGGATCGAATCAAGCACGCCAGCCTGACCCAGCACACGATTCTTCGGGAAGCCCGTTACCTTCTGCATGTGGAAGGTCATCAGGTCAAGCGGATTGGAAACGACAATCACAAAACTCTTGGGGGCGTACTTCTTGATGTTTTTCGCCACCGAACCAACGATATCAGCGTTCATGCTGACGAGGTCCTCGCGCGACATACCGGGTTTTCGTGGCAGACCTGCCGTCATAATGACAATGTCGGCACCCTTGATGTCGGAAAACTTGTTGGTGCCTTTGACCATTGCGTTGTACCCACGCACCGGTCCGGCCTGGGTCAGATCAAGACCCTTACCCTGGGGAGTTCCTTCGATGATGTCAACCAGTACGACATCAGCGAAATTCGCTTCAGCCAGATACATAGCGCATGTCGCGCCCACGTTTCCAGCACCGATTACAGCAATTTTCTTGTTCATTTTTTCACATACCTCCTGAAATAAAATAGTTATGGTTCAAATTTTAATACTGTACTTCCGGCGTCGTGCACGACTCCAACAGCGAAGTCGTTAGTCTCACTGATTCTTTTTTCAAGAAAGGCCTGGATATCGTCAAGTGGTTCATAGAACACCTGACGAACATCGCTGTCCTCAACTTCCGAGTGAACAAATACGTCGAAGTCCCTTCTCATCCCAATCACCCGCGACAGCTTGTGCGATCCAAAATGCAATTTGCCATCGTTCGATTTGTTCGTATCAAAGTCCCACTGTCGGGCAAGATTGAAGAATTCGAGATTACCGACGCCATCCTGACACGCAGAGATCAGAACCGCAGCGCCACCCCTCTTGACAGCGGTGCAATTGTTCTCAAGGCCCTTCTGAATCTGATACAGGTTCCTGTCAAGCGGCGGGGCGATTTCCATCAGTACAGCATTGTACTGTCGGTCAATCTTCCGGGCAAAAACTTGATCCGCCACCCGCGTGGCTCGTTGAAATGCGTCAACGATATTCCCCCAGAAGAACGCCGCCGGTTTGACCGAAGCATCCAGAACAATTTGAACTGTCAGGAACTTTTTGTAGTCCAACATTTTCAACAGCTCGTCCTGATGCTCCGCTACCGGGTTGCCGTCGAGTTTTAACGGCGCCGCCTCAAGAGAGTTAGCCATGTTGTGATTGCGTTCTATCGTAGCGCGGTCAGCCAGCCCAGGGATCAACGACTTCCGTCCGCCGGTGTAACCGGCAAAGTAGTGCGGTTCGACCGAATTGATAATGAACACCGCTTCATACTCGAAGATCATGCAGTTAAACCGAACCTCACTTCCGAAATGATCACTACCAACGGATTTCATCGAGTGGCCATCATCACAATCGTGACAGGAGATTCTATCGGCAATACCAGAGAGATGCTCGCCGAAGATTCTACCGAGCTGTTTCTCATCCGGTATCGCGTGAGTCCCGCAGGCAACCAGGAACGATGCTCTACCAAGAAGACCGGGGACCACCTCTTCAAGCCAGGTCAGAACGAGTGCTGTGGGTGTGTTTCGGTGGGCATCGTTGACAACAATCAGGATATCGTCGGACGACAGCGCAGAACGGATATCTGATTCATTCAGACCACTAAGAAACTCCTCACGACCGGCTGGTTCACCGACCGTCACGGGAGCATACTCATCGACCGTCACCGTATCGGGTAAGGTCAATCTTATTTTATCGTCACCGTAAGCTAGTTCAACATCCATATTGTCAGTCCCGATCAATGCATCGCGTAGCATCGTCGAACATCTATCGAAGCGCTCCAGCGCCTCAGGTTCCTATTTCAGATTCTAATCACATGCTCTATTCGAAAAAGAAAGCTATCTCCACAGCGGCATTTTCATCAGAGTCAGACCCATGCACCGAGTTACACTGAATATCCCGCGCTATCTCCTGGCGAACCGTACCGCAGGCGGCCTTGCTCGGATCAGTCGCACCGATCAGCGTTCGCAGGTCCTCGACCGCATTGTCCTTTTCTAATACCATCGGCACAACCAGACCGGAAGTCATAAATGCAACGAGATCATCCAGAAATGGTTTACCCTCGTGCACAGCGTAAAACTTGCGAGCTTCGGCCTCAACAAGACGAACCATCCTCATCTCGGCAACCTTGAAGCCGGCTCGCTCCAACCGACCGATCACATGTCCGATAAGATTTCGCTCGGTAGCGTCGGGTTTGACGATCAACAAGGTTCGGCTCATTTGGCCGCTTCCTTCTCTGTCTTCAGCTTCATCAACTCTCGATAACCAATCTCGAGTGCTTTCCTGTTCTTGTCTTCGGTACCCTTGGGCGCACGATTCAATACCGCCTTGGTCAGTGCTTCCATCGAGGCCAGCCCGGTGGCAGCACAGATCGCGCCAAGAGCCACGATATTAGCCACCATCGCATGCCCGGCCTCTTCGCGAGCCAGGTAAGTACATGGAATGCCGTAGTAATTGTCGGTGGGGATTTCGGTCACAAGGGCCGTATCGACCACGAGCATACCGTCATCTTTGAGGTCGGGATAGTACTTATCCACCGCTTCCTGAGTCATGGCCAGCAAGAAATCAAGCTTCATTGCCTTGGGATAGAATATCTCGTTAGCGGAAATAACGACATCCGCCTTGGAGGCTCCACCCCGCGCCTCGGGGCCGTACGACTGAGATTGCACCACCTTCTTCTCACCGGTGCCGCCAATCGCTTCGGAGAGAACAACCGAGGCGAAAATCATACCCTGACCACCCGAACCGGAGAGGCGAAGTTCATATCGATCAACCGGAATTTCTATCTTATCTAAAAGTTTAGCACACATAGTATCCTCACTTCTCCTTATGGGCGTCGATAACCTTCTGGTACTCATCGCAGAACTCGGTCGCACCGGTGGTGTGTAGCTTGCCTATCACCAGTTTGTCCTCAAGCTCTTCTTCCGACATCTTACCCGCCCTTGCCACCGGCACCGCGCGATCTTTGAACGATTGAATCATAGCCAGACCGTCACCCTTACGGTTGAGACGACCAAAGTAGGTATGACAATTGGAAATTGCTTCAACCAGAGAGAATCCTCGATTCTCTATCGCTTGCGTAATTGCCTTCTCAAGCTGAACGGCGTGATAGACTGTCCCTCGGGCAACATAAGATGCACCAGCGGCGGCAGCCAGATCACAGGGCTCAAAGTGTTTCTCGACATTGCCGTACGGTGTCGTCGTGGAGAACGCTTCGGAGGGTGTTGTTGGTGATCCCTGACCACCGGTCATGCCGTAGATATGGTTGTTTATCAGGATGGCAGTGATGTCGATATTACGTCGGCAAGCATGTATGAAATGATTGCCGCCGATAGCAAGAGCATCACCGTCGCCTGTAATCACTATGACCTTCAGGTCAGGACGTGAGAACTTGACGCCGGTAGCGAACGGCAACGCCCGTCCATGAGTGGTGTGCAATGAATTGAAGTCAAGATAGACCGGGAAACGGCTGCTGCAGCCAATCCCCGAAACCAGCACAACCTCATCCTTGCTCAGGCCAAGTTTGTCGATAGCTCGTATGAACGCACCCATCACAATACCGATACCACAGCCGGGGCACCAGACATTGGGGAATTTCTTTTTGGGTCGGAGGTATTGATGGAAAACATCCGATTTCTGTTTCGGTTTTGTTGCGGTAGTCATCACAGCACCTCCTCGAGTTTCTCAAGCATCTGCATAGGTGTTAGGATTTCGCTGTCATATCGCTGGAGAGTGTGAATCTCTTTGTCGTCGGAAATCACTTTGCGCACTTCCTCAACGATCTGCCCCATGTTTAATTCACCGACGATTATCTTGCTACAGTTTTCGCACAGCGCCTTAATCTCCTTTTCGGGGAACGGCCAGATCGTGCATAGCTGAATACAGCCAACCTTGAAACCGGCCTGACGAGCAATCGAGGCCGCCTGAAGAGCCGTCCGGGAAACCGAGCCATAGGAAATAATCGCGATATCGGCATCATCCATGAACTCAACCCGGAGCTTGGTTATCTCATCAACATAGTTCATAATCTTGTCACGAAGTTTGTTGAGTTTGATCGGAATTTCGTCGGCCCTATTGGTCGGGAAGCCGTGCGTATCATGTGTCAGTCCACTGACATTGTAGCGGTAACCTTCTCCGTAGGCAGGCATCGGCGAAATCAAGTTGGGCGTCATCTCGAAGGCCTCAAACTCCTCAGGTGACGATGTCGCTTTGACGCGGTTGATTATTTCGTACTCGCCCTCCTCGGGAATCTTCACCATCGCTCGCGAATGCCCGATCACCTCGTCGAGCAGAACCGTCACCGGTGTTCGGAACCGTTCGGCCAGATTGAAAGCGCGGATCGTCTCGGTTAGGGTGTCTTCCACCGTCGAAGGCGCAATTGCAATTGCTGTATAATCGCCATGTGGACCCCAGCGAGCCTGCTGAGTGTCGGACTGGCTGACTTTGGTCGGCAGCCCGGTTGATGGCCCACCGCGCTGGACATTAACCACCACTACCGGAGTTTCCGACATGTAGGCATAACCAATATTCTCGACCATAAGCGAATAGCCCGGCCCGGAAGTACCTGTCATAACTTTTGAACCGGCAATTGAGGCGCCAATAATGGCTGCGATCGAGCCGATCTCATCCTCCATCTGGATAAACTTTCCGCCTACTCGGGGAAGTTCACGAGATGAAACCTCGGCAATCTCAGTGGAAGGAGTGATAGGGTAACCAGCAAAAAACCGCATCCCGGCGTACAGTGCACCATGGACACAGGAAGCATTACCCTGAAGCAATTTCCTTGTTCCGTTACTCATTATTATTCACCCTTCCTCACTTGTAATTCGAGGTTATGGCCAGGTCGGGACAGTGTACCCAGCAGATTGTGCACTGGGTGCAATTCTCGGCGCGAGCCTGAATCGGTTTGCCATCCCGATCCGGTTCAAACACCTGCTGGGGACATAGGGCAATACAGATATTGCATGCCTTGCACCAGCTCATGTTGATATTCAAAGGGAGGGGACCCTTGGAATAGTCATACTTGCTCTGAGCTTTTGGCTTAGAGCCAGTATTTTCCGATTGTGCAGTTTCGCTCATGTCAGATCCTTAAGATTGAACACAAATACTTCCATCTCCGAATTGAATCGGTCTATTTCTTCTTCGTTGTCTTCTTAGTGGTTTTCTTGGCAACTTTCTTCTTCGGCTTGGCTGCTGCCTTCTTAGCAACCGGTTTCTTAGCAGTGCTTTTTGCCACTTTCTTAGTCTTAAGCGCTTCCATCAAAAGCACTGGAATCTCGGTCGGCGAACCGGCCACCGGGATACCAGCCTTGTTGAGAGCGACGATTTTATCAGCGGCCAAACCGGAACCACCGGAGATAATCGCACCGGCATGACCCATCCGCTTACCGGGAGGAGCCGTCTGTCCGGCAATAAACGAAACCACCGGCTTGGTGACGTACTTCTTGATGAACTTAGCGGCATCTTCCTCGTCGCTGCCGCCGATCTCGCCAAGCATGACAATCGATTTGGTCGCGCGGTCGGCCTGGAAAGCTTCGAGACAGTCAATGAAATTAGTGCCAATGACCTGATCGCCACCAATTCCAATACACGTTGTCTGCCCCATCCCGGCTAGGGTCAGCGCCCAGATAGCCTCATACGTCAAAGTACCGGAGCGCGAGACAACACCCACGCTGCCTTTTTTGCAGATATTGCCGGGCATGATACCCATCTTGGCCTCGTCTACCGAGATCAATCCGGGGCAATTTGGACCAATCATCCGCGCCCCATGTGCCTTGACATACGGATAGACTTTCATCATATCGTTAGCCGGAACACCTTCGGTAATACAAACAATCATTTTGATACCGGCATCAACCGCCTCATAGACAGCATCAACCGCGAATGCCGGTGGAACATAAACAACTGTGGCGTTGGCTTTTGTTTCCTTGACAGCTTCAGCTACCGTGTTGAAGACCGGAATACCTGCAACTTTTGTTCCCCCTTTGCCGGGTGTAACACCACCGACAACATTGGTCCCATAGTTTTTCATTTGCTCGGCGTGAAAGGACCCATCCCGCCCGGTTATGCCCTGAATCAGCGTCCTGGTTTTCTTGTTAATAAATATCGACATTTCTTTATCCTCTCAACACACCGTTACTCTCGTTCAACTCCGGCCAGTTCAATCGCCTTCTTGACAACTTCGTCAAGCGTTTCGCCTGCCGGCAGATTTACCGCCTTGAGGATTTTGGCCGCCTCTTTTTCATTTGTACCTGTCAGGCGTACTACCACCGGAACCTCCGGCTTGAACTCCTTGAAAGCATCGACAATACCTCTGGCGACGTCGTCACAACGGGTAATACCGCCGAAAATATTTATCAGAATTGCCTTCACATTGGGATCAGCCAGGATAATCTTAAAAGCCGACAGAACCTTCTGGGGACTTGAAGACCCACCTATATCCAGGAAATTGGCCGGATCACCGCCATAACGCTTGACCAGATCCATCGTCGCCATTGCCAACCCGGCACCATTGACAATACAGCCAATACTGCCATCAAGCTTGACAAAAGAGAGGTCCGCTTCCCGCGCCTCGACTTCGGCAGGATCCTCGGAGTCAATGTCGCGCATCTTGGCGATGTCACCCTGACGGAAGAGGCCGTTGTCATCGACATTCAATTTCGCATCAAGAGCAACAACATTACCGCCGGGAGTAGTCACCAACGGGTTAATCTCGACCAGCGAAGAATCGACATCCCAGAATACCTTGTACAGCTTCATGATTATATCGGCCGCCTGCCGTACCTGGCTCATGTCGCGATACAGCTTGCTGGCCAGATCGCGTGCCTGATAGGCACGGAGACCCTGCTCTGGATCAACCGCCAGTTTGAAAATCTTCTCGGGAGTATCCTTGGCCACCTGTTCGATATCAACGCCACCAGCGGGTGACACCATTATAACCGGTCGCTTGGTCGCGCGGTCGAGAATGATCCCGACATACGACTCCGAGATGATATCCTCAGCAGCTGTCACCAGTACCTTCTTGACAGTGAGACCTTTGATGTCCATTCCGAGAATTTTCTGAGCCAACACCTTGGCTGCTTCCGCACTCTCGGCATACTTGATACCGCCGGCCTTGCCACGGCCGCCAACATGAACCTGCGATTTCACCATAACCGGTTTGTTCAATTCCTCGGCGATAGTGTACGCTTCAAGCGGGCTGGTGGCAACTTTCCCGGGCGGAACCGGAATGCCAGCCTCGGCAAAAATCTGCTTGGCCTGATACTCATGAATTTTCATTGCATGCTTCCCTTATCACTAGCACTATTGATATTGTTGTCAAAGAAATAACGAGCAATCTCTTCAAGACGTTCCCGTGTATTATCCTCCGGATCATCCAGCACTGCTTCCATCAAGTAGTCGAGAATCTTCCCCACATCCGGACCGGGTACCAGATCGAACATTCCCATAACACCGGCACCATCGATAGCCAGGTCTGATCGGCTAAACGGCGGTTTACGGTCAAGCTCGGCCTTGATGTCAGCCTCGAGCTGGTCAACATCCTCAGTCGTACCGCCCATCCCCTGCCCGATAACATCAGCCCGTCGCAGATCAAGCAGGTCAAATATCCGCTCGATCCCAACCCGGCGAATCAAACGTCGCAAGCCCTTGTCGGAGACATCGGTAGTGAACATGTGTTTGTGGACCAGTATATAGACATCATCTATTAGATCGTTTGAAAAGCGCAGACGGCGCAGAACTTTTCGGGCTGTCCTTGCGCTGGTAACTTCGTGGCCATAGAATGTCGCCCCAGTGTCGGTAATCCGCTTGGCCTGAGGTTTTCGTATATCATGGAACAGAGCTGCCAACCGAAGACGTAATCGCGGCGGACAGGCATCTATCGTTCGCACTATGTGTTCAAATACGTCATAGGCGTGATACCCGCCGGGTTGATCAACACCAACTGTCGCCTCCAACTCAGGAAGAATCTCTTTCAACAGACAGGTGGCCTGCATCAATCGGAATCCTTCGGACGGTCGCCTGGACAGCGCCAGCAACTTGCCTAGCTCCTCGGCAATTCGTTCGGGCGATACTGTCGCGATCAATCCGGAATTTCTCCGGAGCGCAGTAAAAGTAGATGGTTCTATCAGAAACTCAAACCGGGCGGCAAACTGAATAGCCCGCAGCATGCGCAGCGGATCATCTTCAAACGATCTCGGGTAAACCATCCGCAGACACTTGTGTCCCAGATCAGCTTGTCCACCGAGCGGATCAATCAGTTCGTTATTGTCCAGAGCCACAGCCATAGCATTGACTGTGAAATCGCGCCGGTGCAAGTCGTCCTGAACACTCAGCTCGGGATCAAAAGCTACTTCAAAATCTTTGTGCCCGGTACCGGTGGAATACTCCCTGCGCGGAAGAGCAATATCAAAAGTATGCTGCTTGCCTTTGGAGAACTGAGTGAACTTGATCACACCAAAACTCTGGCCGACCAGATCAACCTTCCCGTGACGGCGCAGTATTGACGAGAGTTCGCGAAATGGAATACCGGTGACCAGGTAGTCACGGTCCTTGACCGGCGGCTTATTAAAAAGCATCCGGTCACGCACCACACCACCTACCTCGAAAATACGACCCTTCGCAAGGATTTGATCAATAGTTTCTCGTGACAGTTCACACATTATCAATCCGGTACAATCCTTGTTCCCGCTTCTCCGAGGACAGCCTTGCGAGCCTTCTCCAGCGATGCGATAGCTACCATCTCACCACCCTGTTCCAGAAAACGGATCGCAGCCCTGATCTTGGGTCCCATCGACCCCGCAGGGAAATGCCCATCGGCGAGATGTTTTTTCATTTCCGAAAGCGTTACCATCTCCAGATACTGTTGATCCGGCGTGCCAAAATTGAGCGCCACGCGATCAACGGTCGTCAGAATACAGAGGGTACTCGCTCCGATTTCATCGGCCAGCACCGCCGAGCCAAGGTCCTTATCGATAACAGCATCTATTCCCTCCAGATTACCGTTACTATCAACATAGACCGGAATACCGCCGCCACCACCGGCAACAACAATGACGTCATCTTCCACAAGTTTTCTCACAGTGGGACCAACCACAGCGCGCAGCGGAATCGGCGATGGCACCACCCGACGCCACCCTCGGTCAGCATCTTTCTTCATGCGCCAGCCGCGAGACTCCGCAAAAACGTCGGCCTCTTCTTTGGTATGAAACTGGCCAATGAATTTTGTCGGGTTATCGATAGCCGGGTCGTTCGGATCAACAACCATCTGCGTCATTATCGTCACCACCTGGCGATTAATTCCCTCGGCCCGAAGTCTATTGCCGAGCGACTGCTCAATCATGTAGCCCATACCGCCTTCGGTGTCGGCCACCAGAATGCCCAACGGCAAAATAGGAGCCTTGCCACGAGCCAGTTCGACCCGCAGCAGACAGTTGCCCACCTGGGGTCCATTGCCGTGCGTCACCACCAGCTTGAATCCTTCGCGAGCAAGCTCCACAATTCCGTCCAGCGACTTGCGCGTATTGGCAAACTGGTTGGCAATCGTATCTTCCTGCCCGGGAACGGTGATAGCGTTCCCACCAAGCGCAACTACGGCAGTTTTTGCTTCGGGCATTATTTCAAGTCCGTAAAGTTTTAGTAAAGGGACGGACCGCAACCGATCCGCCCCTCGTGTTCTATTTCTTCTTTGCCTTCTTCTTCCCTTTACTAAAGAAACCGTGCAACACCGACGTCAGGTCGGGTGAACCGATTTCCTGCAGACTGTAGAAGACTCTAACTGAAGGCTTGTTGATCTTGATCAGACGTGTCAGATCAATGGGCGTGGCCACAATAACGAGATCACAATCAACTTTATTGATCGTCGCCTGCAGGTCTTTCACCTGCTGGTTGCCATAACCCATCGCCGGCAACAATACACCGATACCAGGATACTTCTCAAACGTTTTCGTGATCGACCGTACCGTATATGGTCGCGGATCGACCAGTTCTCCGGCACCATACTTCTCAGCCGCTACCACCCCGGCGCCATACGGCATCTCGCCGTGGGTCAGGGTCGGTCCATCTTCGACAACGAGGACACGTTTGCCGCGGATCTTCTCGTAATCATCAACCTGCACCGGCGAAGCTGCTTCGATTATCGTCGCTTTTGGGCAGGCCATCCGAATATTATTCCGAACCTCCGAGACATCCTCAGCATCGGCGGACTCAACCTTGTTGATCACAACCACGTCAGACATCAACAGATTCGCCTGACCAGGATAATATGTCAGCTCATGTCCGGGACGATGCGGGTCCGCCACGGTGATCATCAGGTCAGGCTTGTAGAACGACATGTCGTTGTTACCGCCATCCCAGAGAATAACATCGGCTTCTTTTTCCGCTTCACGAATGATCATTTCATAATCAACACCGGCATATACAATCACGCCGCTGACAATATGAGGTTCGTACTCTTCGCGTTCCTCGATTGTGCATTTATGTTTGTCCAGATCCTTGAGAGTAGCAAAACGCTGGCATGCCTGTTTGGCCAGATCGCCGTACGGCATCGGGTGACGAATCGCCACTACTTTCTTGCCCATCTCCTGAAGCACTTCGGCTACCTTGCGAGTTGTCTGCGACTTACCACAGCCGGTCCGCACCGCGCAAACAGCCACCACCGGTTTTTTCGACTTTATCATAGTCGGAGCGGCACCCTCAACGGAGAAGCGAGCGCCAGCGGCCATGATGTAAGCAGCCTTGTCCATCACGTACTCATACGGTACATCAGAGTAGGAGAAAATAACTTCTTCGATCTTGTGTTTAGCGATAAGGTCGAGCAATTTCGATTCATCGTAGATCGGGATGCCCTTTGGGTAAAGCTTACCGGCCAGAACGGCAGGATACTTGCGACCTTCGATATCGGGAATCTGCGTAGCAGTAAAAGCGACAATCTCGACATCTTTGTTGTCCCGATAGAGCGTGTTGAAATTGTGAAAGTCACGCCCGGCGGCACCCATTATGATAACACGTTTTCTATTTTTCTTCATCTTTGACTCCAATCTTATTCCATTCATTAACTGGTTTCAGTTTCCAACTTGTACACTGTTGGGAGTCATACCGACGATGCCATCCAGATGAACAGAATCAGGTAGAGCAGCAGCAGGCCGCTGGAGTTACGATCTATGAATTTACACCGCGCCAAGAGTCATTCCTCGTTACTGGTTATCTATTTGGGCTCGTTGCAGTGATCCGGAAAAATCAACGTAACACGATTTCCACTCGCTGAATACATCCAGCGCCGCGGCTGCCGCTTCACGATGTCCGTTACCGGTTTCTTTGGTTCCGCCAAACGGTAGATGTGTCTCAGCGCCGATTGTCGGAGCATTAACGTAGAAAATTCCGGTATAGACATCACGCATCGCCTTGAACGCGTTGTTAACATCCTGTGTGAACAGCGAAGCCGAGAGACCATAGCATGTATCGTTGGCCATCTCAATAGCCTGGTCCAGCGAGTTGCACGATGCTATCCCCAGCACGGGGCCAAAAATCTCTTCGCGCCAGATACGCGCCTTCTGGGTAACATCAGCAAAAATCGTCGGCTGAACAAAATAGCCTTTGCCATAATCACCGCCGGTGAGTCTCTCGCCACCAGAGACCAGACGAGCGCCATCTTTCTTGCCAATCTCGATATACTCCAGGACCGTGTCCAGCTGGGCCTGATTGATGCACGGACCCATATCAACCGACTCATCCAGCCCGTTTCCAACTTTCAGTTTAGACGCACGCTCGACCATCATTGAAGTAAACTTCTCCAGCACATCCTGGTGACAGACAATCCGGCTGGTCGCTGTACAGCGCTGTCCGGTCGTACCGAACGCACCCCACAGAGCGCCATCGACGGCCTGTTCCAGATTGGCATCGTCCATGACGATCTGTACATTCTTCCCGCCCATCTCAAGACAGCAATGTTTGAACATCGGCGCACATGATTCGGACACCTTGCGACCAACTTCGGTCGAACCGGTAAACGAAATGACACGGACATCATCATTATTAATCAGGGGTTGCCCTACCGCGCCACCAGAGCCGGTGACCATGTTGACCACACCTTCGGGAAGCCCTTCCTCGTGACACGCCTTTAAGAGATTGACGACTGAAAGCGGTGTATCTGT
>DAOUUR010000503.1 GCA_030668045.1 bacterium | reverse complement strand
TTTTCTTTGTAACCAATACTGAACTACCTTCAGAAAAAGTTGTCATTTCTTACGAAAAGCGTGGCAACGCTGAGAATTACATCAAGGAAGCCAAGTATGATATGGCGGTTGGCCATCTTTTGCTAAAATCGTTTTGGGCAAATGAGGCAGTGTTTCAAATGATGATGCTTGCATACAATCTGTTTTTACTGTTCAAATTTGATTCTCTATGCATTTCAGAATACAGGCAGCAAATCAAGACATTCCGTTTGAAGTATATGTTTCTGGCTGCGAAGATCATCAGAACTGCAAGATATGTGGTTATGAAGCTCTCGGCAAAATATCCGTATAAAGATGTGTATAAAAGATGCTTGTCTTAAGAAGATGGTATCGAATATTCCGGTGTTGGCTTCCGTGTGTTTTACGAGGCCTGTTTACCATACCAAAAACTCTGTTTCAAAAATATATACGCAAAATTCATGGCAATGTGGTGACGAAAATGTTACAATAATGATACAATACAGAATATTTCCCCGAAATTCTTCGCCAGTTGGACGTAAATGAAGGTAATTTTATTTTGACGTGGAATTCAGGTAGAAGTAATTAGCTGACCGCACGCAACGGTCGCGACCATCTAATCAAATGTTGGAGGGCATCATGAGTCCAGATAATACGATACAGGTAACGATCACACAGAAGCAACAGCGATACATGTCATGGACGACCGACGTGCTCGTCTACATCGTGGTGCTGAACCTTTTCGTGGAGTTCGTTGACGCGATCATCATCGATTCGTTCTGGATCTCGATCCTGACTGCGGTGCTCCTAAAAGCGCTCCTCGACATCGTTATTCGCCTTGAACACCGCGTCGATGCTTTCTTCGACAAACTAGGCGGGTCATTTTTCAAGTTCATCGGGATCGCCACGAAACTCCTGATTCTGTTCACGTCCAAGCTCATCATCCTCGAAATCGTCAACATCGTCTTCGGAGAGCACGTTCAACTAGGTCACTTCATCGATGTCCTGGCTCTCATTATCGCGATGATGGCAGCGAAAGCAATCATGGTGAAGATCTACAAGAGCCTCGGAGAGACCGCCCCCTCGGTACCCTGAAAGGAGATTAAATAAAGACGACACAGAAAAAACCAAAAGTCGTATTTATGCTGGTTGACAACCTGGGCTGGGGTGATTTGGGCTGTTATGGCGGTTCTGCGCCCACACCCCGTCTCGATGCCTTGGCAAACGAAGGTATCCGTTTCAAAAACTACAACGTCGAGGCGCAATGCACCCCCACCCACTCGGCCTGCCTGACCGGACGCATGCCCATTCGCTCCGGGACAGTCAGTGTGCCGCTTCCCGGACAGGGACATTACGGCCTGTCGCCCTGGGAATTTACCCTGGCTGAATTGCTCTCGGATGCCGGTTACGCCACCGCGCTTTATGGTAAATGGCACCTGGGAGATGTAGAAGGTCGTTTACCCACTGATCAAGGCTTTGACGAATGGTACGGCATCAAAAACACCACCGATGAGGCCGGTTACACTTCCTACCCCATGTTCCACGAGACTGGATACCCGGCCCCGCAAATCTGGGAGGGTGTCAAAGGGTCGCCGTCGCAGCCGGTAGAAGAGTACAATCTGGAATCCCGCGCCCTCATTGAAGAGCAGATTACGAAACGCACGGTCGAATTCATCCAGCGTAACGCCGCTAGCGAGC
This sequence comes from bacterium, assembly GCA_030668045.1. Taxonomy (GTDB): domain Bacteria; phylum Zixibacteria; class MSB-5A5; order GN15; family FEB-12; genus DAOUUR01. Next base: position 571 of record DAOUUR010000503.1, on the reverse strand, counting down.
AGCCATTCTTCACTTATGTCGGCTTCACCCATATTCACCCACCCTTCCATCACCACCCGGATTTCAAAGGCAAATCTGGCGGCGGCTAATACTCCGATATCCTGGCAGAAGTAGATTACCGTGCCGGTCAGATTTTGGATGCCCTCGATGATGCCGGAATCGCTGATGATACGATTGTGGTTTGGAACAGTGATAACGCCACCGCGGTCGCGGGCGGATTGGCCGGTTCCAATGGTCCCTGGCGCGGCGCTTTTGGCTCTGGCTTTGAAGGCGGTATGCGCGTCCCAGCTATCGTCCGATGGCCCGGAAAGATTCCCGCGGGTGTCGTCACCGATGAAATGCTGGCTACCTACGATTGGATGCCCACCCTGGTCGCCCTGGTTGGCGAATCAGATCGCATTCCCACAGACCGCCCCATCGACGGTGTTGATTCGTCAGATCTGCTGCTGGGTAAATCGGATAAAGCACAGCGAGATTATTTCATCTATTATGGCTCGGATGGTGAAGTTATGTCCGCCAAATGGAAGAATATCAAAGTGGTCTTCCGCTATGCCGAAACTTTCGATGGTCC
>DAOUUR010000150.1 GCA_030668045.1 bacterium | reverse complement strand
CTATTGAGGTCGTGACGGTTGTGGCCCCGAGGGTTCCACCGATTACAATCAATAACGGCGCGGCCAGCAGAACGGAGTCAAAGGTGCCGCCTTCAAGATAGAAGCCGGTAGCGATGGCCCCGAAAGCCGTTATCAAACCAATTATTGTAGCCAGATCCATTTACTGCCGATCCTGCCCGGCGCAGCAAAAAACGCCGATTTCATGTATAGTTCACCTATTGCTAACTATGTCGGCAGAAACCGGCTTTCAATGTAGCAAAAAGGAACAGCAAGAGCGGCTCGATGGGCTGGAATCAGGAGATTTCCTGTTCTTCCATCTCAATGGAGTATTCCGAGAGTTTGTTTCGGATAGTCCGGGTGGTAATTCCCAGAGCCTCGGCGGCTTTGGTCTTGTTACCGTTGAATTTCTCCAGAGTTTTGAGGATCAGGTAACGGTTGCCTTCCTCAAGCTTCATTGGCACACGCAACGGCGGCAAGCCCTCGCCGACGGCACCGAGGGCCAGTTCGGTCGGAAAATCATCTTCGGTCAGGTATTCGTTGGCTGAAATTACCACGGCCCGTTCGATCAGGTTCTCAAGCTCACGGACATTCCCCGGCCAGTGGTATTTGGTCAGTAACCGCAGGGCCGATTGCTCGATTCCTTTCTTCTGACGGTCATTTTCGGAACTGTACTTGTTTATGAAATGGTCGATTAGAATCGGGATATCTTCGGGACGCTCGCTGAGAGGCGAAATATGGATCGGAATTACGTTGAGCCGGTAGTAGAGGTCCTCGCGGAATTTCCCCTGAGCGATTGCTTCTTTCAAGTTGCGGTTGGAGGTAGCTATGATTCTGACATCGACAGAAATTGTGGAACTGGAACCGACGCGCTCAAATTCTCTTTCCTGAATAACTCGCAGCAGTTTCGACTGCAGGTTTGCCGGCATCTCTGAGATTTCATCCAGCAGGAGGGTGCCCGTGTCGGCCAGTTCAAAGCGACCGCGGTTTGTCCGTTTGGCGTCGGTGAAGGCGCCCTTTTCATAGCCAAAGAGTTCTGCCTCTACCAAATTCTCAGGCAAAGCGGCGCAGTTGAGCTTGATGAACGGACCGTTTCGGCGATTGGAAGTGTAGTGAATAGCCCTGGCAACCAACTCCTTGCCAGTACCTGAGCCGCCTGTAATGAGAACCGTCGAGCGGGCGTCGGCAACCGATTGAATCAGATCGAAAATTTCTTTCATCAGACGAGACTTCCCGATGAGATTGTGGAATCGATCGGTGATCTCCTGACGCAGGGTTCGGTTTTCGGACCGAAGAGACAGCACTTCGGAAACTCTGGCCAGAAGATGCTCGACTGTTTCGGGAGAAACCGGCTTGAGGATAAAGTCGTAGGCGCCCATCTTTATCGCCCGAACGGCGGTCTCCACCGTACCGTAGGCGGTCATCATAACGGCCACCGTTTCAGGACTGATGCTGCGAAGACGCTCCAGCAGAGCTATGCCGTCCATCTCCTTCATCTTCAGATCGGTCAGAACTATGTCGTAGGCTTCGCGTTCAAATTCAGTGATAGCTTCCTCGCCGGAAAAAACAGAGCGCCCTTGATAGCCGGCTCGTTGAACCGTTTCCAGCAAGAACTCATTGACCAGTTTGTCGTCATCGACTATCAGAACCGAATACTTCATCGCAATGCTCCCAGTTTTGTCGTCACATTCGCACCGGTATCAACAGTTTGAAAACGCTCCCGCCTTCGGGACCGTTATCTGCGACGATTTCTCCTCCGTGGGCTTTCATAACCTTCATCGCTACGGCTAACCCAAGGCCATTGCCGCGACGACGTGTGGTGAAAAATGGTGCAAAGATATTTTCCATATTTTCTGGGGGGATACCGGGGCCGGAATCGGCAACGGCAATCTCGATTACTGTCTCATCGACTCCGAGCAGCAGCCGGTCGGCATGCCTCTCCACCGCCGCTTGTCGGGATAACTTGCAGTAGGCGACTGATATCGATCCCTCGCCATGAAACGCCTCCACCGCGTTACCAAACAGGTTGAATAGAATCTGACGAAACAGAACTTTGTCCAGCGCAAGGTTGAGTTTGCATTCAGCGGGTGGCTGCGGGGGAATAATCTCAAGACTGGTTTTTGCAAGTCGAGCTGAGTTGTCGCTTCGATATTGGTGGGTGACATCCTCAAGGAATGACTTAAGGTCAACATCGGTACGGTTGACTTCCTCAAACCGCGTATAATTCAGCAGGGTGGCGACAGTCTCGTTAAGGCTGTTGACACCTGCCAAAATTTTCTGGACCGACCGACGTCTGGGATCGTCCTCATCGAAATCTCTCTCCAGCAGAGAAGCAAATCCGCTGATACCGGCAAGCGGGTTGCGGACTTCGTGGGCGATAGTGGCCGCCATCTCCCCCAGTGCAGCCAGCGTGTTGAGCCGGACAATTTCATGCTCCATCTTCTTCATCTTGGTCAGGTCATGCAGCACTTCGACTGCTCCAGCCAGGTTGCCATCTTTGTCGGTGAGGATGGCGGTCGATACCGACAGATGCACTTTACTGCCGTCGGCCGTCTCCACTATTCTTTCGATAGCTTCCAACTCGCGGCCGGTTTCAATAGTTCGAACAGCGTTGGCGTCGGCCGGTGTCCCTCGCGGGATGACTTCCCGATACTCACGGTTGAGCGGTTCTTTCGGAGGGATGCCAAGAATGACCGAAGCGGCGGGGTTGAAATGCGTGATGTGCCCATTCCGGTCAATCGATATCACTCCAACCGACAATGAGGTAAGCAGCCCATTGAGAAAACGTGTTGCCGACAAATTGCGCCGGGTCAGGTCAACCAGTTTCTTGTTGGCTTCGGCCAGTTGCTGGTTCTGGGCCGAGAAATCTTCTTTGAGATCGATATACTTTCGCTGGAGGGAGTTGATTATCCTGTTAAAGGAGGCGTATGATTCAGTGAATTTCGACAGTTCGTCAGAATCGACTGCCGATTTCTGGATTGTCTCGCTGTGATCGTCCATGCACCTTCCAACTCCAATTTAGATTTAACATTAGGAGGGAATTGGCGCTGGTTCAACAAAAACTTTCATTAGAAATAGGCGGCGATCTCGCCGGCTATACGATCTGATGGCAAAATATAATCGGCCAGGCCGTCATCTACAATCGCCTTGGGCATTCCATAGACGATGCATGACTCCGCATCCTGAGCAATAGCCACAGCGCCTTTGCTCTTCATCTCCCGCATACCGATTAGACCGTCATTGCCCATCCCGGTCAAGATAATCCCGAGAGATGCTGCCCCATAGTGACGGGCAACGGAACTGAACAGCAAATCAACGCATGGCCGGTAGAGAGCTTCTTCCGGTTTGTCGGTAATGATCAGGCGACCCTTCATAGCGTGCCTCTGGGTAATCATGTGTCGTCCACCGGGCGCTACGTACACGTGTCCCGGTTCAATAGCCTCACCACTCTCGGCTTCCTTGACGGAAACCTCTGATAAGCTATTGAGACGATCGGCCATTGACTTGGTGAATGTCGGTGGCATGTGTTGAGCTATAACAATGCCGCATGGCAAATTGCGCGGAAGTTGGGTAATGATTTCTTTGAGTGTCGGTGGACCGCCAGTCGAGGTGCCGATTGCAATCAGGCTGACCTGATGGGAACGCTTTGGTTGCACGCGTGGTGGCGGGGGTGATATCGGATCGATCGCTTTGACCGGTGGCGCCGCAGAACTCTTTTGCGTCGGATGCTTTGCCTCGCTCTCTCTTTTTAGACGGGCACCTTGGCGTCTGAGATTGGTCATGATTATATTTCGTCGATTACCAATGTCACGAACTTTTTTCAGTATTTCCTCTTTCATCTTGGCACGATCGGTATGCTGAGCGGAATCTTTGGTAATGAAATCGACTGCACCCAGTTCGAGCGCATCAAGTGTCGCCGAAGCGCCATCGGTGGTCAACGAAGAAACCATAATAACCGGTGTCGGCTCGGAAATCATAATTTGGTGCAGGGCCGTCAACCCGTCCATACGAGGCATCTCAATATCCATCGTAATCATATCCGGTTTGAACTCGGCAGCCATCTCCAGACATTCGATTCCGTTGCGGGCAGCGCCGACCACGGTGATATTGGGGTCAGACTTCAATATCATGGCAAGAGCCTTGCGCATGAAGACGGAATCGTCGACAATCAGTACTCGGATTTTTTGACCAAGGGCACACATAGGGCAGACAAACGTCCTAGTTACGTTTTCCGGCTATCTTAAAGATACCGGCAATATCGAGAATCATGCGGATACGGCCATCACCCAGAATAGTAGCTCCGGACATACCTTCGCGCGAACCGAGATAGCCACCGAGCGATTTGATAACCACTTCCTCTTGTCCGAGGAAACGATCTATCTGGATGCCCAGTTTTCTGGCCCCCAGTCCAACGATAACGATATACGGTTTGTCGACTTTTGAGGAATCACTGCTGTTCAGATTCAGGACGTAGCCGAGATTGATAATTGGCACAATCTCATCCCGTAATTTAAAGACAGGGCAACCATTGACAGAGTGAATATGATGGCCCTCTCTTTTCACAGTTCCCAGCACAGATGCCAATGGAAGAATGAATACTTCGTTGTCGGATTCAACTAGTAATCCCTGGATTATGGCCAGGGTCAGCGGCAATTTGATGGAGATAGTGGTACCGACATTCTTGGCGGATTCAAACTCAATGGTACCGTTTAGTTTTTCTATGTTGGTACGAACGACATCCATTCCAACGCCGCGTCCTGATATATCGGTGACTACCTTAGCGGTCGAGAATCCGGGTTCGAGGACGAATTTGTAAGCTTCCTTATCGGAAAGCCGGTCAATTTCCGCCTGTGTGATTAGTTCTCGTTCAACCGCCTTGGCGCGAATGGCATCAATATCGAACCCTCGCCCGTCATCACTAACACGGATGATGATATGAGAACCCTCCTGTAGGGCCTCAAGTTTGACCGTGCCGACTTCGGACTTGCCGAGGACAGTTCTCTCCTCTGGGGATTCCAGGCCATGATCACACGAATTACGGATAACATGAACAAGTGGATCTCCAATCTCTTCGATCACCGCCTTGTCCAGTTCCGTTGACTCGCCGAATATTTCCAGGTTAATCTGTTTGCCCCGATCTCTGGCAATATCCCGGACCAGGCGTGGAAACTTATTGAACACCTTCCCTACCGGCTGCATGCGCATCTTCATGACGGCCATTTGCAACTCGGTTGTAATAAAGTTGATCGAGTTGCTTGCCTGAGTCAGATGCTCAAAATCATCCTGATCTTTCTTGGTGACATTGAGGCGGTTGATCGTCTGCGTGAGACTGTTTCGCCCAAGAACCAGTTCGCCGACCATGTTCATCAGAGTGTCAAGCCGTTCAGCATCGACACGAATAGTCGCTTCGGCGGTGGGATGCTTGGGGGTGGCTCCGGCTTTCTTCTGCTCCTGTACCGGGTCGGGGGTAGCCTCGCTTGCGGCTTCAAGAGTGGATTCAGCAGGCTCGGCAGGCTTTTCTGCGTTCGTTGGCGCAGCAGCGCCAGCTCCTTCGCCATTACATGCAGCGACCAGACGATCAATTATGGAGGTCAGATCATGTTCTCGTTTGGTACCGGAACGGACATCGCCGATAAGCACTTTGAGAATATCCAGCGCTTCAAGGAGAATATCCATAATTTCAGGCGTAACAGCCAATTCGGACTTACGCAGTTTGTTGAGGATATCCTCCATCTTGTGCGTAAGTTCGGTGACTTGTTCCAACCCGAGGAAACTGGATGTACCCTTGACAGTGTGCGCCGCCCGGAATATTTCGTTGAGCAGGTCGAGATCATCGGGAGTTGATTCGAGCTTTACGAAATTAGTGTCCAGCGATTCTATTAGTTCATCGGCTTCAATGAGAAAATCCCCTAAGATTTCCTGCATATCATCCAGGTCAATGTCCAAAGACTCAGTCATATTCTCTCTTTCGTCGTTCCGGTGGGATGTTACTGGCTCTCTTTCTGTGCGAATAGCGAGTCTACTTCATTCTGCTCAGTTTTCTTGTTGGTCATGTCAGCGTGAGGATCATAAACCCGTGCTTTTCTGGCACTTTCAATTTCTTTTATTGACGGCTGGTCGATGCCACCGGGCAGAATCTTGATGATCTCATGGAGTTTTGTTTCTATATCTTCGAGCAGACTGGCCGCATGGTTGATTTGCTGCGAAGTAATATCCTGGAACTGTAGAACATTCATGATATCGAAGGCATCGTTGCAGGATTCATCGGCCTTCCCGACCAGAGTATCGGCCAGGGTTGGTATGTTGGAGATATCTCCCGCAACGGCGTTTTCCTTGATTG
>DAOUUR010000117.1 GCA_030668045.1 bacterium | reverse complement strand
CGCTGATCAGCTGCTTGACCGACCGCTGCGAGTAATTGGTCGCTTTCGGATTTATCAGCAGACAGAAGTGCGGCCGCTTGATACGCTGGTGTCGTTTCCTCATAGTGCTCGGAGTATAGCAAAATCGAACCCAAAAAACTATCTAAAAGACTCAAGCGATATCTCCAGCACAGAATCGCAGCCACGTTCAGCCGGATTCAGATTGACCGATAAAGTCAGCGGAGACTTGACTTGACGAAGCTTTATCCGTTTTTTCAATGATCGCTATGATTTTGTCCCTGATTAAACTCGCTCGGCCAGCCCAATGGCTGAAAAACGGTGTTGTCCTGGCTGCCCTGATTTTTGGCAGCAATATTGCCAATCTTCAACATGTCACAATTTCGATATTAGCCGCAGCCGTCTTTTGCCTGCTTTCATCGGCCATCTATTCGCTTAACGATTTGGTTGATCGGGAGAAGGATCGGCAACATCCTATAAAACGAAATCGTCCGCTGGCCTCGGGAAAAATCTCAACCGGTGCCGCTATCGGAATGATTGTCGCTCTATCGGTTGTTGGTCTGGCCGTAGCCTGGAAAATCAATTTTCAGTTCTTTATCGTTGCCGCAGCTTTTATGGCTCTCAATTTCACCTATAGCCTGAAACTGAAGAATATGGTGATTGTCGATGTGATGTGCATTGCAATCGGGTTTGTCATGAGAGCCTACGCCGGTGCGGTTGCCATTGATGTCCCTGCTTCCAAGTGGTTAATGATCAACGCCCTGCTGCTGGCCCTGTTCCTCGGTTTCGGTAAACGCCGCCATGAGCTGGTAATGCTTGAGGATGGTGCCACAGCGCATCGTCAGAGTCTGGAACGGTACTCGCCATATTTGTTGGATCAGTTGATTGGCGTGGTAACCGCTGCGGTGGTCGTGATGTACATGCTCTACACATTCTCAACCGAGGTGTCCACAAAACTCGGCACCGAGAATCTATTCCTGACCATTCCCTTTGTCGTCTACGGTATCTTCCGCTATCTCTACCTGATCCACAAGGAAGAGAAGGGCGGATCACCGACGCGAACGATGATCGAAGACACCCCGCTTCTGGTCACTGTCATTTTGTGGCTGGTAACTGTCCTGATTATTCTCTATTAGAACGGCTGTTAAAAAATGGCGAATTCGTCATTGCCACCCCGATAACGTTGTGTTGGTCCTGCTCGCCGAAGGTGAGTGTGACCCAACGATATGCGGTCGCCGGGTCTCGCGCCCGCCGCGGCGGGGACTAGGACCCCGCGCAACTTTGCAACCGGTCCTTGCACTTGTCACGCTGTTCCTGACTGGTCACTCCTATACCGGGGTAGGCATCGGCAAATATCCGCACGAACTCGCCGCGTTCGGCATCGCCAATAACTCTGATGTCACTCATCTTGTTCTCCCACTCCTACCCACGCTGAGGTGGACAGAATAACCGTAGCCGCAGCTATTAATCTTTGAACAAATCGTCAAAACGGTCCCGGCTTGATCTTTTGGAATCCTGATTAGCCGAGATACCGCCCGGTCGCTTGATAACATCACGCATCTGAAAAAAGTCACACAGGTTCGACTTGTCTTTCTCGCCGATGCGAGTATCGATATTTTCTTTGCACTGCCAGCGACGCATCGGATCAAAATGTCGGCACCCGCGGCAACACCGCAGATCGGCCAGGCAACTGATGCAGCTATCACTTCGGAAGACTTTTTTCTCAATCCCTGTCGGTTTGCCGCAGCTCCAACAGAGCAATCCACTATCGGCCATAATCACTCCTCATCACACAGGACTTGAGGGTAATATAAGTAATCGTGGCCAGCTCGTAAACGGAAGAATTTCTTCGCATGGAGTTCACACAGAAGGTTGCGCGTGAGTCGTCTATTTATTATGCTACGGCCATGGACGATAAGCGCAAGGAGGCCCGGATCAGGCTTACCGCCGAAGTGAGCTGCGCCGGTTGAGCGGCCAAACTATCGCCAAAGTTTTTGGCTGAAGTATTGAAATCGTTGCCTGTGGTCCGGCATCCCGATCTGCTGGTTGGGTTCAACCAGGCCGACGATGCTGCAGTGTTCCGCATCAACGAAAATCAGGCGCTGGTGACAACGCTCGATTTTTTCCCGCCGATCGTAGATAACCCGTACGATTTCGGCCAGATCGCCGCCGCCAACGCCCTCTCCGACGTCTATGCTATGGGTGGCAAGCCCCTGACAGCGCTTAATATCGTCGGTTTTCCAGCGGGGAAAATGCCGACTGAGGTCCTTACTGAAATTCTTCGTGGCGGCAACGAAAAAGTTGAAGAAGCCGGCGCTGTACTTGTGGGTGGCCACTCAATAGACGACAATGAACTCAAGTACGGACTCTCGATTACCGGGATCATCGACCCATACAAGATTATCACCAACGCCAATTGCAAAGCGGGTGATCAGTTGTTTCTCACCAAACCGCTCGGCACCGGGGCTATCACAACCGGAATCAAGAGCAATGTTGTTGATCCGGAGTTGGAAAAAATCGTCACGGCTCAGATGGCACAGCTAAACCGAAAGGCATCGGAACTCATGGTTGAGTTTGGAGCCACCGCTGCAACAGATATCACCGGCTTTGGACTTCTGGGCCATGTGTACGAAATGGCGGCAGCATCGCAGGTAACGATTCAAATCTTCTCCGACCAGATACCCTTGATGCCGCAGGCGGTCGAGTTGGCCGAAGCTGGCATGGTTCCCGGCGGAGGGAAAGCCAATCGTAAGTTTATAGAAGGAAAAGTCGATTTTGCCGGAACTGTCGATGAAAACGTCACGATAATTATGTGTGACCCGCAGACCTCGGGTGGTCTGCTGATAGCGATACCTGCCGGGCGAGCCGATGATTTTGCCGCGCAGTTGCACCAACGGAAGATATTCGGACAGTTGATTGGTCAGGTCGAAACTGCGGGCCGCTGGCCAATCACAGTTAGATAAGTACACTGATGTCAACCCGATTGCTGGACTCAAAAAAACTGTTTCTCGCGCTGACGCTGATAGTGGTCGCTGGCGGCATGGTCTATTGGTGCTCCGATTTGACCTCGGACGCTCCCATGTACTATTCCGGACTAGGACAATCGCTTTCGACCGACCCGGCCCAGTACGTTTTCCACGCCCGCAACCAGGTCTTGTTTGGTCAGTTTGATCCATTCGACTACCCCCGCTTCACGGTCTTTCAACACTCATTAACATCGTTTGTCGCCTATGTACTGTTTTCGATAACCGGCGTGTCGCTTGAAACGGCCAATCTGGTTGGTCCGATCTTAGGTGGTCTGGGGTTGATTTTCCTGATCCTCGGTCTAATCCGCAATCACCGCTGGTGGGTCACCACTGCCGTCGCTCTGTGCTATGTGGCCAACGTCACTCTGGTAACTCATTTCCGGCTGCCCTATCTGGAGAACGGACTGATCTTCTGGGCGTCGATTCTGTTTTTCGTGTTTTCGTGGTGGGGGAATCGACTGTGGGGCGTGGTTCTCTGCGGCGCCCTGACAGCCTGCGCAGCATTTACCGGCAAATTGTTTGGTGGCCTGCTGATCGCGGCGCTGATACCGGCTATCGTTCTATCGGAAGAGAAGCAGCGTCAGCGTCATGCGATGGCAACCATCGGATCGTTTGTTGTTTCCAGTGCCATCCTGATCCTGGTGCTATACGGCAAGGATTTCATGGCGGCTTTTTCGTATGTTGGAGAGCAGTCACTGGCCCTACACGGTCTCCCGTTCGGGTTGACCTCACCCTGGGCTTTTCTGGAACGACTCATTTCGTACGGATTTTCCAATCATCTCTTCTATCTCGACCCTGACCTCTGGTTACTGGTTATCGTGGGAGGCATCCTCTTCGTTATTGCCGGTGGTACCGGCGCCCTCAAAGAGAGATCACGCGCCTACCGACTGGCTCTTTTCTGGGCAGTGATCGGTATTATCGGCCTCTCACCGCTAAACTACTCGCCGATCAGGTACGCAACGCTGATAATACCCGGCATCATCCTCTTTGGGATCCTCGCGTTTGAAACCGCCCTGACTGTCCGCCGCCCCATGAAAATGCAACTCGGTCGCGGTGATCTGGTTGTCCTGCTGTTTGTCTTCTGGTTTGCGATGTACCATTTTGTCGGCAATCTGGTTTATTTCAATCAGGCAATTGATCGATGGATGGTGTGGGGTTTGTTGATGGGCGCGATACCGGCAACTTACGGCATGTTGTACTTATTGAAAAAACGTGGGGGATTGATAGGCAGCCGCATGCTCTTAACAGGTCTGGCGGTCGTTCTGGCACTTTCTCTGACCACCAACACTTTCCGCAATCGACGGCTCCATTTCCAGGACCATAATTTCAATATAGCCGAAGCCAACGCTGATATCGCACAGATCATCGGAGACGACGCTGTGGTTTCGGGATCGTACGGACCGGCCATTACTGTCGGCACCAATCTGCGTTCGTTCATTCACATGTTCGGAGTGGCGCAACTTGATTCAACTCTCTTTGATCGCCAACCGGTCACCCATCTGGCGCTCGACGATGACAATCTGGCCGAAGCGTGGCGGTCGTATCCGGAGCTTGTCGATCTGCCGGCAATAGCAACGTACTATGTGCGGGACTACCGGGTCCGGCTGTTTAATATCAGCCAGACTTTTGCAAACCGTCAGGCCCGCGCCTATCAACCAACAATTTATGAACAGGCGCTGACCTACTACAACAACGAGCAATTTGACAGCGCTTTTGTCCTGGCAAATCGGTTCCGCAGTATGTATCCCGACTCAAAATCGGGCGGACTTCTGATGTGTGATCTTCTTTCTCGCCGAGAGTTGGTCGACGATGCTTACCGTCTCTTTGTCCGTCTGGCCAATCTGTACCCGACAGACTTCTACATCCAGATGCAGTGCGGTCGGTTTATCCAGATGATGGCCCTCACCTCCGGCGATAACGAACTTAGCAATCTGGCGCGAAGTTACTATGACCGCGGCGTGCGGGTCAACCGTTTCCGCGGCGATTATGCCGGTCGCCTCTATACTGAGACAGCGCGGCAGTTTCGGTAACGACCGGCTGATACGATCAATCCCCTACCATAAGCACCAGAGAATTCACGTTACGTCCCTCCGTGATGTCGAGTCAGTGCAGCCATCACACGACCGTATCACAGATAACCAATGCTCTATTTGATCCTGACTCAACACTACAGCTATCGATAGATTGCGACGATATAGGTATCAGATGGAAACGGGACGAACATGTTCCGGCAAAGATACCTCGCAGCGAGAAAACGAACCGCGAACCTGTGCGGGAGAAAGCTGATTTTGGAGAAACAACCAGCCAAAGCGAAGCCAATGGCAATCAATGAATTGCTGTCGAGCTTTCATCATCTCATCCCGACATGGTTGCGAAATTCCAGGAATCTGTTTCTAATACTGACGCTGATTATTGTATCCGGCGGAATAGTTTTCTGGTGCTCGGATCTGGCTTCCGATCCACCAATGTACTACTCCGGACTGGGACAATCACTCTCAACTGATCCGGTTCAGTACGTCTTCCATGCTCGCAACATGATTCTGTTCGGCGATTTCGATCCTTTTGACTATCCTCGCTGGACTGTCTATCAACATTCACTAACTTCACTTGTTGGGTACGTTGTATTTTCGATTGTCGGTGTTTCTCTCCATAATGCCAACCTGGTCGGAGTTATTCTTGGCGGACTGGGGCTAGTTCTGCTAATGCTCGGACTAGTCCGCCATCATCAGTGGTGGGTTACTACTGCCGTCGCACTATGTTACATAGTCAACATTACACTGCTAACTCATATGCGTTTGCCATATCTCGAAAACGGTCTGATCTTTTGGGCCTCACTTCTTTTTTTCGTATACTCATGGTACGGCAACCGAACATTCGGGGTAGTCCTGTCAGGAATCATCGTGATGTTCGCCGCTTTTACCGGAAAACTATTCGGTGCTCTTCTCATAGGAGCCGTTGGACTGGCCATTCTGCACTCAGGAGACAAACGCCGATGGCATCATCTTGCGCTGATGGTTGGCTCATTTGTTGTCTCCGGCGCGATCCTGATTTTCGTGCTCTACGGTTCCAATTTCATGGCAGCTTTTACTTATGTGGGGGAGCAGTCGTATGCCTTATATGGTCTGCCGCAGGGGCTGACCTCACCGCTGTCTTTTCTCGAACAGTTGATTTCATACGGTTTTGGTAATCATCTTTTCTATCTTGACCCGGACCTCGGGCTGTTCATCGTAGTCGGCGGGACTCTCTTTGTTCTGGCGGGCGGCAGCAACCGTCTAAAAGTGATGCCGCGATCTTTCCATCTGGCCCTTTTCTGGACGTTGTGTGGGATAATCGGCCTGTCGCCATTGAATTATACACCGATCAGGTACACTCTGTTGTTCATTCCTGGAATCATCGTCTTCGGCATCCTCGCGTTTGATATTGCCCTGAGCAACAGGTGCTCACGCGACCGAAAACCCGGATGGGCTGATCGGATCGCACTGACTTTTATCTACTGGTTCGGTCTCTATCACCTTCTGGCGAATTTGCTCTACTTCAATCGAACTCCCGAACGTTGGCTACTTTGGGTACTGCTGCCAGCCGCGATCGTTGTGGCTGTTGTCATTACATTCGTGATTGGAAGGTGGGGACGATATGTCGGACGACACGCTTTACTGGCTTCGTTGATAGTGGTTCTGGCTGTATCGTTAACAACCAATGGTCTCAGAATTCATCGGCTGCACTATCTCGATCATAATTACAACATAGCCGAAACCAACCGTGATATAGAGCAGATCATTAACACCGATGCTGTCGTCTCGGGTCCTTACGGACCTGTGATTACGTTTGATACCAGACTTCAATCGTTCATTCATCTCTTCGGCGTAGCCTGGCTGGATTCGACCCTATTCGATCGCCAGCCTGTCACCCATCTGGCTCTTGATGATGACAATCTTACCGAGGCTCTCAAATCCTACCCTGTGCTGGAAGGACTACCGGCTGTCGCTACCTGGTATATTCGAGACTACCGGGTAAGGCTTTTCAATATCAGCGGTGTCTTCTCCAATCGGCAAGCCAGCACTTATCAACCCTCCCTTTACGAACAAGCAATTGCCTACTATAACTCAGAGCAGTTTGACAGCGCCTTTGTGCTGGCCAGTCGTTTCCATGATATATATCCAGATTCAAAATCGGGTGGCCTT
>DAOUUR010000483.1 GCA_030668045.1 bacterium | reverse complement strand
GATGAGCGAAAGACAATTGAAAACAATACAGTTTAGGGACCCGAATCTGATCCGACGGATGTCACGAACGGGAGGCAACAGCGTGACGTTCTGATATGTTTCACTGTCCGGTTTTATGATGACCATGAGAGTATCACCCGCGTGGCTCTGAACCCCGATTTTTGGACCACCGCTATTCGCGATTGTGCTAGTCTTTAAGGGTCTGACAAGTGGCCTCATCTGGAGGCCAGGAGGGCCCATCAATGAAGAGAAAGAGATTTTCCGAGCAGCAGATCGCCATGGCCCTTAGGCAGGCCGAGGCCGGCACGCCGGTAGTAGAGATCTGCCGCAGCCTGCAGGTCACAGAGAAGACGTTATCAGCATCGCCCACCATTTTACCTCAAAGAAATAAAAGGGATAGGGGATTATGCTAATCGAGCCAGTGGCGGAATATGCGCCGGGGGCACAGAGGGGGCACCATAATGCATGGGGCCAGATCGTGATGGAGATGTTGGAGGCTGGAGAGTAAGTGCAAGTATTGTAAGGCGGATGGGATTAATAGAAGGGACAACACCATGGGCTAAGAGAAAATCAACCCCACTACAAAAAACCATTGACACCAAATTGGTCGTTTAGTAGTATTACTACTGATCAGGTGAATTTGTCCACCGTCAACTGACAAGCAGATGTGATAAGGCAGAATGAGGTTTTTAGCATCGACACACGGGAGACAATAATAAAAACAGGCCAGAAGCTCTTCGCGCGCTTCGGGTTCAACAAGACTACCGTCGATGAGATCGCCTCCGCGGCACACATCGCCAAGAGCACGCTATATCATCACTTCGCAAGCAAGGAAGATATCTTTCGTGCGGTGATTGAGCGGGAAGGAAAAACTCTGGCAAATCGCATCAGGGATGCGGTCGAGGCGGTCGACACACCGCAGGAAAAGCTGCGGGCTTATGTGATCACCCGGATGGATCACCTCCGGGAACTGGCAAACTTCTATAGCGCGTTGAGGGATGAATACCTGGAACACTATCCGTTTATCGAAAGCGTGAGGCAGAGGGACTTCGAGGATGAGATGGCGATGTTTCGTGAGATCCTTTCCGAGGGGTTAAGGAAAGGGGTGCTCAATCTGAAGGATGGAGACGTTGAAGTGACGGCCCTGGCAGTAATCACGGCCCTGAAGGGGCTCGAGTACCCATGGGCTGCGGAGACAGGAATAGCAGACATCAACGAGCATGCCGAGGTTCTGTTACGTATGCTCTTCCACGGGATTCTTGCTCAGGAAACCTGATGGGATCCGCCATTATGACGTTGTTATATAGCGATAAGCCCTTTTTTTTATGTCGCAATCGTACTGGTAAACGAATTTAGTCCAATCTGTCTTGGGGGTATTATGCAGCGATTCTCAGGCCTCGTGATTCGGTTCCGGGTTCTCGTGATCCTGGTCACGCTTGTACTCAGTTTCTGGTTCGTCTCACTGCTGCCTCGTCTCGAGGTCGATAGCGACATCCTGAACTACTTCCCGGACAGCGACGAGGCAGTTCGGCTCTTCGATGCAGTGGGTGTACAATTCGCGGGGAATTCACTGGCGATAATAGCTGTGGAATCGGACAACGTATTTACTGCCGCCACACTCCAGACAATTCACCAGATCACGGAGAAGGCCAAGGCGCTTTCCGAGGTCACCCACGTGACGAGCCTCACCGATGTGCTCGACATTCGCTCGGGTGAATGGGGATTGGAAGTGGGCCGGTTGATAGACAAGTACCGGTTGCCTGCGGACACAGATGAGCTTACCCGTCTCCGGACCTACACCCTTGGAAAAGATCTTTATTCGGGCCGTATAGTTTCCGAAGACGGCACCGTCGCGTTGGTGATTGCCCGGATTCGGGAGGGAGCAAACCGCACAGTGGTTGGATCAGAGCTCGCGGCAGCCGTCCGGGAGCTTAACGCACCCGAGACCATTTACTATGCCGGTGCGCCTTTTCAGATGCTCGATATCCAGCGAATGATCGTCAAAGACGTTCGCTACCTCGTTCCCCTGGTCTCCATTCTCCTCATACTTGTTCTGGCCGTGAGTTTTCGGAGTTTTGTGGGGGTCGTGTTTCCCCTTGTAACAGTGCTCCTCAGCACCGTCTGGGGGATGGGGTGCATGGCCCTGCTCCATGTGCCTCTTACGGTAATCTCAAACATCACACCGGTCGTTCTTCTCGCCGTGGGAAGCGCCTACGGTATCCATTTCGTAAGCCGGCTCTCGGAGAAAGCTGAAAGCAGCGAATCGAGAACTCTGCAGGTCCGGGCCGCGCTGGTTAGTGTCGGCTTGCCGATTATACTGGCCGGCGTGACGACGCTCGCAGGTTTTCTTTCCTTCACGGGTTCGTATCTGACGATCATCAAGTACTTCGGCTTGTTCACCGCGCTGGGTG
>DAOUUR010000301.1 GCA_030668045.1 bacterium | reverse complement strand
GACCAACTGATCACAGTTGAGTACGCAAACAGCATGATGCCAATAACAACCATCCACCGACCGTATATCGGCAAAGCTTTATTGAACGCGGCCATCGTCAACGGAGCGCCATTGATGCCACTATCCCACACCCCGGTACTAATGATTACCAGCGCCGTCATAGTACATATGAGGATAGTATCAATAAACGGACCAAGCATTGCGACCAGTCCCTCACGAACCGGTTCGTCAACCTTGGCAGTAGAGTGGGCCATCGCCGCGGAACCCTGCCCCGATTCATTGGAGAAAAGACCACGCCTGAGTCCCCACTGTATAGTCATCCACACTGTTACCCCCGAGGCTGAGCCGCCGACGGCTGCAGTTGGGTTGAAAGCGTGGTGGAATATCAACTCGAAAGAAGGAATGATTTTGTCGATATTGAGCAGCAGAACAAGCAGCGCAGAGCAAACGTAAAGCACCGACATAAACGGCACCAGGTATGACGCAACTCTACCGATTCGCTTGATTCCTCCTATAATAACCACGCCTACCAGCGTGCCGGTAACAATTCCGATTACCCAACGCCAGAGACCGGCTGATTCAGCCGGCACTTCAAAAGCGTTAACGATTGCGTGGGCTACCGTGTTCGACTGGACCATGTTACCGGTGCCAAAAGCGGCTATGGCCGTACAGAGCGCAAAAAGGATAGCCAGCGGCTTCAAGTAACGGCTCATGCCGAGTTCGATAAAATACATCGGGCCGCCGCGTATGTTGCCGTCAGGTTCGACCTTGCGATACTTGATCGCCAGCGTGCACTCGGTGTACTTGATCGCCATACCAAAGAAGGCCGAAACCCACATCCAGAAAATCGCTCCCGGACCGCCGTAGTAAATTGCGGTCGCCACACCACCGATATTGCCTATTCCGATTGTAGCCGACAACGCCGCTGACAAGGCCTGAAAATGTGTCAACTGACCTTTGTGAGCGGGATCATCATATTTGCCGCTGGTGATCGCCACACCATGCGCGAATCCGCGCATCTGGATAAGAAGGAGACGACAGGTCAGAAATACGCCGGTTCCAAGAAGAAGAGCTATTAGAGGTACGCCCCAGATGTTCGATGAAATCGTTTCGAGAATGTGATTAAGACTATCCATAAGATACTGGAGTAGATAATTGATTACAAAAGTTCGCGCAAGTCAAAACCGGCAGGCAAGCCTGCTTCAGGTCTAGCCAGTACGCCTGGTTAACCTAAAGCCGGCTAGCTGGCGGGCACACCCGATTAACCGGGGTCCGACTAGCTGCTCTAATGGTAGTAGGTTGTTGACCGAAAACAGGTTTGCCTGCCCCGTGACCGGCACATGTCCACATGTGCCGGTATACTCTTAACGGTTTACGGCAGATGTGGACATCTGCCGCCCATTTAAGTGCGGGCTGGCTTCAAAACCGGTGTTCCGGCTAAAACGGTAGGCGATCGTAGATTAAGGGCAGGCTTGCCTGCTCGAAATGGTCGAGGTTCGCCAGGGTGATTGGATCGGCTGCGGCGAAGAACCGGATGAAAGCGACATCGGTTGGCTGAAGGGAGAGCGAACTGAGCATAAGATAGAATTTAAACGTATAGTCGTTGGCTGTCTCACCATATTTGGTCACATACCAGAAATCCATGACGCGTTTTGATTCACCCAATTGCATGACGAATCGCACCGTTGGGATCGTACGGCCACCAAGATTAATCATTCGTTCCGATTCACTTACAATTATCCAGCCAGCACCGGGCATACAGTTGCGTGGCGAATGGGGACCACCGGGATCATTGCCGGAGAAGTAGTCAACGAACAGGTTGATCTTGGTGCCGTTAATGTTTGAGTAGTTTGCGCCAAAAATACCGGAAGGGTTCAGCTGATTGATCACGTAGGTCGGAATTGTCTCCTGCACGCCAATCCATCCGTCAAACTCAAGGGGGAAATCTCCGAGCCGGGCATCTTCGGATGCGGTAGGCTGGTAATTAGTGATCAGCAGCCCAAAGGCGCAGGTGGCGACGACAATTGCCAACATTATGATAAACGTTTTCTTGCCCACGTCAGTATGGCTCCAGTTATGACCATTAGAATTAGAGCTATCACAAACACCATCAACCCGGAAAGCTCATGAAGGAAATCTTCGGCGATTTTTGGACTGATCGCATAGGCGGCCAGCGCTGTGAATATCAGACGAAACATATTAGTGGCCACCGCGATGGGAACAGTGGCAACAAAGAGCAGCGTCGGTACAACTTTCCCCGGCAGGAACATGTAGCCGTAGAGAGCCCCCAGCGCCATCAGCGTCATCAGACTGCGTAAGCCGCTGCAGGCTTCGGTAACTTCCAGCGCGTAGTCGGGTAGATGGATGATATTTCCAAGCCGGTACGATTGAACCCCGAGGAGGCTGAGGAAGTTTTCGGTTATGCCTGAGGCAAAGAGTTGCATCGGAAGCGTGGCCGAATAGTAGATGATCGCTGGAATCGGGATCATAAACAGCAGGAAGAAAAACGGAAACCAGACGGCTCGGAAATTGGCCGTACCCAGATGATGAAGCGCTACTCCGGTAACAATCATCACCAGCCCGACTCTGGTTGTGAAGTATTCGCTGGCGGCAATGCCAAAGAGCAATCCGAAACAACCGGCGATAAACAGAGCCAGTCCCCAACCGCTTGGCTTGGCCGGAAATGTCAATTCGCTGCGGCGACGCCAGAAAAGAAATATCGAGATCGGTATGATAAAGAACCCGTGGGAGTAATTGTCGTCGCGGATCCAATCGGCAATCAGGGCTCGCAGTACCGACAGGTTGAAGGCGAGAATCACCGCCCCAATTATATAGGGATAGCGGTGTTGCTTCAGATGGCTGGCGATGGCGGCAGTATCGACTTTCACATTGGCTCCTTATTGACCTACTATCGAAAGAATAGTAATAAATCTTAGCGGGGGATGGCAACATCAAAAATACAGCTGTTTGCCGCGATTAGAGTGGCTGGATTCGAGCGCAACCTTTTTGGTGGGCAGCCTGTCGTATATTGTTGTCGGGATAAGCAACCCAATTTATATTGAACCTGGAGATGCTGCGGTGCGTATGGTCTGGTAGTATCCTGATTGCCGGAGAAAAAACAGAAAGGCCTGAGAAAATGGCGAGAAAATTGTATCGATCACTTGAAGACAGGCGAATTGCCGGTATCTGCGGTGGTGTAGCCGAGTATTTCAATATTGACCCAACTATCGTGCGCCTGATCGCGGCGATGATGATATTTACCGGCGGCGGTATCCTGGTCTATCTTGTGGCCTGGTTGATCATCCCCTATCCGCCGGTGAACCATCAGGATGCGCACGTTTCCTGAAGACGCTTGTTCTCAGGACTAACCAGCGGGCAGATGTGTACATCTGCCGCCACCGTATAACAAGTTAGTTTTGCTGTGGTTTAGGTGGATGCGGCACCCACTTTTCTTCGTCACAATACCATTGGTAACGTATTGCGGGAGCCGGTCGATAGTCGTCAGCTTCATACGGCGATGACTCTATCTGACCTTCAATCCACAACTCTTCGCCCTCGGCAAATCGGCTCTTGAAAGTTCCGAGAAATCTCCGGAGGTCTAATCCGACGAATTCGAAGTTTCCCCGAAACTCCTGCCCCGCGGTGAATGGCCAGACGCTGCCGTCGTAAGGATACGGTGCCGTGAATACCGTTGGTTCTTTTGCGCCCTCCTTCGTATAGTGCGCTTCTAACTTAAGCTTGATATTGGCGTGTACGTTGCTGTGATTGGTCACGAGGGTGCGAATGTGACCACGGTTCTCCCTGTTAAAGTCACCGTATATCACTTCAAGAAATACAGATATCGCTGGCCTACTCAGAATATCCCCCTGTCGTTCGGTTTCTTTGGCGATCTTTC
>DAOUUR010000406.1 GCA_030668045.1 bacterium | reverse complement strand
ATTTGCCGGGTTACACCTACTGCTGAAACGACGCCAGTTTGTCGGTCAGTTGGTGGCTGTTCTGTTTATGGTAGAGGCGGCGTTTCGGTTTGCTATCGAGTATGTCCGCTACTACGAAGACGCCATGTATTTCTCAATTTTCACTCTCCGCCCCACATACAACCAAGTGGTATCGATCTTGCTTTTTGTGCTTGGCGCCGGGATATATGTTTATCAGATGCGTCGGTTGAAATCAACTGTCCGACCCGACGACAAGTGACCGCAGGTCGGGATATTCCATAGCCGGTTTCCCCTGGGCCGGAGGAGTAGCGCCAGAACCGGATTTACTCCCGCGTCGATTGATCCCGACAATAATATTTGCTCCTGTTCAGATTCTGCACAGCCTTGCCGATACTGTGGGCAAGTGTCCTCCACAACTGGCCTTAGGAGTGTATGACCAAACTGGTTGCAGGAACAGCGTCTCGCAAGCAACGTCTTGGTAAACGTGATCTCGGAAGTGCGACACAAATGCCTCCCGGTCCCTCTGAAACAAACGCTCACGCCAGCGCACTCCAGTTGTTGTTTGCTCTCTCAAAACTGTCGGACCGACTCAATGTCCCCCTTGGTGAATTCTTTCAGCAGGCTGTGGCACTAATCCCAAAGTACTGGCCACGAGCGGAGAATATTTTCGGGCGGATAACATTTGAATCGGGCGATTACGAATCAGGGCAGGCGGGAAAACTCTCAATTATGCACAGCGCCGATATTGTCATAGCCGACACGTCACTTGGTTCGGTAGAAATATCGTTGGTCACAGATAACCCGACCGACAAGACTCTTCAGTTCTCATCACTGGAAAAGCAGCTTTTGGAAACGGTCACCGCCAAGATAAGCAAATTTGTTTACCGGCATCGGGTTGATCACGCCCTCGACACCATGTGCCGACATCAGTTTTCGATACTTGAGAGCATCGATGAACCGGTTTACGTAGCCGACCCCAGGACATATCGTCTTATCTACACAAACGAAGGATTTAAAAAATACTGGAGTCAGGGCATCGGCCAGAAATGCCACCAGGCAATATACGGATCAGATTCTCCGTGCTCATTTTGCAACAATGATCAGATATTCGGCGAGAACTTGGGTAAAACTTGTGTGCATGAGGCGCAGAACGCCGAGAGCGGCAGGTGGTTTCGTCATATCAACAGAGCTATTCCGTGGCCCGATGGCCGGATGGTCCGCTACGAAATGGCGATTGACATCACTGACCGCAAGAAGGCCGAAGAAGCCCTGCAAGAGGCCAACGAAAAACTTGCTGCCGATGGTGAAGCTCTTAACGCAAAAAATGTTGCTCTTCGTGAAGTTCTCAACCAGATCGAAGCAGAGAAAAAAGGCGCCGCCCTGAAGATTCAGGCCAATGTCAACAAGATCGTTGAGCCTATCCTGCGAACACTCCGGAACAAAATCGGATCAAACGGACGAGAATATGTTACACTTCTGGAAAATTGCCTCGCCGATATCACCTCACCATTTGTCAGAGATCTTCAAATGCGTTGCTCTTCTCTTTCGCCACGGGAGATTGAGATATGCAACATGATCAAAGAGGGGTTGTCCACCAAAGACATGGCATCAGCTCTAAATACTTCGCAACATACCGTCCTCAAACAAAGGCAACGCATCCGTCGTAAGCTCGGCCTGACAGGAGAAAAAACCAACCTGGCCGCATTCCTGCAATCAAGCTGAAGCTTGGATCAGAGACCTCAACAACACGTTAGAAAGATCGCTAGTCGCACGAAGGTGGCGACGGACCTAATGGATTACCGAAGAGATATTCCACAAGATAAGTTATGTCGGAAACATTGATGAACCCATCCTGATCGCCGTTGGCATTCCCCTCCTCTGCACAGGCTGGCGGATCGCCCAGCGGAATACCGAAGGAATAATCGACGAGATAGGTAATATCGGAAATATTGACCGATTCGTTTTCATCGTCGTTGGCATTCCCCCGAATACCCTGACAACATCCAGTGACATACACAGCAAAAGACCTCGACCACTCCGAGAATTCAACACCATCATAGGCCCTGACCCGCCAGTAATAAACGGTTTCATTTGTCATGGGAGTGGGGATCCTAAATGATGCCGAGTCCACATCGGCCAGATCGTACATAAGCGGCGAATCGAAGAAGAAGCCACTGTCGACTTGAAGGTCAAAACTGACGGCCAATGGATATTGCTCGAAAGCCAGCTTGCCCCAATCGAGTTTCGGCGTCAGATTATTCGTGGCCATGCCATTGGCCGGGAGAATTGATGTGCTGTCCTCAACTGTGTAATAGAAAATCAAACTGTCAATGAGACCCTCATCGGAATCTATAGAGCGATAGCTGGACCCACCGATCGTGTAGTTTCTCACTACGCTGGCTTGAGCGGTACCGTTGATTCGCAGACCTACATTGAGCACCTTTTCGCCGACATCACCCGGCCGCGTCAGAATTTTGATCTGGTACTCACCATACTTCAAATTGTAATCATACGACTCTTCATCAAGGGCGCCGTTACTATCGACATCTCGTACCCAGTAGTCAGCCCCGGCCACCGTCTGAAAAGTCTCGGAGATCACAAAGCCATCGGGATTGGTAATCTCAAGCGAAACTTGATCGTATCCGGAAACAACCATCTCATCAAGCAGCTCAGTAGTAATCGTCTGCTGATCCAGTACCAGTGAGATACTGTCGCTTCCCGGGCCACCTATAATAAAATCGGTTGTCCCACTGCGATCCAGATCACTGGCAACAAGTCCGTAGGTGGCATCCCCATCGGTACCAACGTCATATGTCAATGGTGGATTGAATCCCCGCTCGCCGTCGCCACAATAGACCTCAAACTCATGATCCGATCCATCGGCAACTACGATATCCAGATTACCGTCACGGTTAACAT
>DAOUUR010000477.1 GCA_030668045.1 bacterium | reverse complement strand
CATGTATGTTATGAATATCTCACGGATTTTGACGGTTGATATCTTGGTTTTCATAGCAGGTATCACACGGTCATACAAAAGACATATACGTTGGAGATATCTGTAATCTTAACGCAAAAATAAGCCGCCGAGATACGAGGTCGGTATTGCTTTGTTGGGCAATCATTTATGATCTTCATCTTGCCCGCTATCAAGGGCTGGCCCCGCGTCCTTGGCCCTTGTTCGTAATCACTACCTCACTCTCCAATCCCAACAGCTTGAGAAGTTCTTGATCAAGACGGTTAGCTGGCGGAACGTCTCGATATATAACATCTTTTGCTACCCACTTTAGGTGCTCCTCGATTGATGCCACCCGCTGCCGAATGAGGCTCGACTCGCCGCAGACGCGTGAGGTCGCGAGCAACCGTGCCTCGGATTGTAGGTAGCTGAGGTATGCTTGACGAAATAGGAACCCGAGCTCTCGGTCGGATAGCCTCTCTATCTGAGCGTCTGGTATCCATAGATGCGTGTACTTAGCACCTTGATTCCGGATCTCTCTGTTAGCCTTGATGAGATTGTCGCGATCCAAGATCCCGAGCAGCCTATTCTGATCATCCAAACTTGCGAGCGTCTCGCTATCACGCATCAGGTTTAGTGCACGATACCGCACGAATGATAACTCGATGCGAATCGGGAGCTCTGCGAGAAACTGGAGGTACCGCCTAGTATCCGCCGTTGTCGGCTCCCCCTTAAGCGCTCGCGCCCGGTAGATCAGGTAATAGAGTCTCTGACGCTGAGCCGGTTTGTTTGCGTATTTCGTGATAGCTTCCTTCGATAGTTCGCCACAGCCCTCATCCGCTGCTGTCGTCCGCAGCGCACAATCCAGCTCACTGTTCGTTACTGGAATATCGCCAGCGGTCAGATAGCTGTCCAATATCTCATCACGGAACTCGACAAGTCTCTCGGGAGTAACACTGATTTTTCCCTTCGGTCGCCAGGCCTCCACCTCCCGCCAGGCCTCCATCACTCGCCGAAAAGGATCTGTATGCTCCAAGCGACGATGCAGCCGCTCACGCAACCCCGAATCGTACGAGAGGTTAGGCAGAAGAGCAAGAATCAGTCGCGCATCCACCGATATTAGTCGTATTCGTGCACCACCGGACCATAATCCGGTTACGTCATTCTGGATCGCTCGGTCATAGAGTTTCTCAGCCGCTTCGTAGTCGCCGGCATGTAACTTGCGATTGCCCTCCACCGTAGGGTTGATGACTCGGTAGGCATAGAACCCAACAGGAACCATGTCCCTTGCCGTGTACAAGACGAAGAGGAGAACTGGGACGAACATCACATACCCGGTTACGTGAATGACCCGTTGCCATCCTCTCGCAAAGTAGACCTGGTCTACAACTCTCAATACGATGCCGTACACGATGACTGCCGATAGCATAGGGATGAGCAATACAGCGCCTGCAAACAGCAGGGCAGATTCGCCGATCATACGAAATACCAGGTTGATCGCGCAGTATACGACGATATGCGCGATAAGGACAAGCGGCAGCAGATATGACAGTGCCGCGACATCGGTCCAATATCGTCGTGTGCGCCCAGCGAGCACTCGAGCCCAGAATACGACCACCAGCAGGACAATAATGAACTGCAAACTGCAAAGAACGATAGACCCGCTAAACCGGCCCGGAAGAAACTTTTCTAAGGACGTAATCGCATGATTGTAAGCCAGGAAGCGTGCGTAGTAGGCAAGATCCCCGAAGAACGGTTTATCCACTCCCAAGGCTTTAATGGCTCCATTCAGCAAGAGAGAGGCAAACACCAAAGTCAACAGTGCGAACGGGAGGGCCCTTATTGATCGATCGTGCATCGAATGCCGAACAAGCGATGTTGGCGAGCGTAGTGATAGCCAGACGGTGCGGACATAGCGTCCGATCTCCCTCCAGAGACTTTGCAACCACTTCGTGATTTGTTTTTCGGATGGTAGTTCAGGCAGACTCACGTGCCACCTCTGCTTCCCTTTATGCTACTTCCAGGGGCAATCAGCTCTGGAGTGCAACCAGAATTCATGCCAGAACGGCTCAGGCATTAAATACTCGGGGATACAGTAGTTTTTCCAATCCGCACCATTCTCCAAGGGTCCTCCAGTTGGAGAGCATCAGCGAAGACGAGAACGCGCTCCAACCGCTTGCGCATCACAGGGGCCCAAATTAATATTAAATAGACAATTATATAATATTCCCATATGGGACAAAAACAAGCCCGATTTTTACCAACCATAAAATATATTAGCATACTCTTAGAACAGTTGCATTGGAATTACAGATATATTGAGAGTATCACACAAAAACAGGACTTGTCAAAACCTGTGATTTCTTGCCAATATCTGCCATAATCAGTATTATCAATATGTTGCGATATGTGTTACATACATGCAACCGCAATGGAGCTTCACAGATGAACCTGAATT
>DAOUUR010000087.1 GCA_030668045.1 bacterium | reverse complement strand
TGTTCTCCAGTTTCTGGCCGATGCGAAAGGCTCACTCTTTTTCGACAAAAATGGTCCAGCCCGGTTTTCCAAGCTCGGGCTATACTATATTGGTGGGCTGTTAAAGCATGCCGATTCATTGCTGGCTTTTACTAGTCCATCGACCAATTCATTCAAGAGACTCATCCCCGGATTCGAAGCACCGGTCGCCGGGACGTATGCGGTTGGTAATCGGACAGCTTGTATTCGCATTCCAGGATATCAGCGCAACCCGAAAACTATGCGACTGGAGTTCCGTCCACCCGATGGTACGATGAACCCATACCTGGCCTATTCTGCGATGCTAATGGCCGGGTTGGACGGTGTTCGCAACAAGATTGATCCCGGAATGCCGCTGGATCGGAATCTTGACGAGATGTCCCCAGATGAGTTGAAGGCGATTCATCAACTCCCAACGTCGCTAAACAAAGCTCTCAATTGTCTCGAAAATGACTACGAGTACCTGTTGCAGGGTGGAGTATTTACCGAGGACCTTATCGAGGCATGGGTTGCACTCAAACGCAACGAAGTAGACGAGATCAGAGTACGTCCAACTCCTCACGAGTTCGAGTTATACTACGATAATTGATTCTGCAGTGCCCGAGTCGAGTCAGTCGATTCAAGTGGGCGGCAGATGTCCACATCTGCCGTAGACCGTTATGAGTATACCGGCACATGTGGACATGTGCCAGTCACGGGAAAATTCTGCCGCGCCCGTATCTGTGATTGTCGATGCGGGCATTCTTATATCTAGCTCACAAAAAGCTGCCGGAAAGCTTGGTATTTTCGGCTCGATCTGCTATCATGATCCCTGATAGAGGGAGCGACGTGCGGTTGGTTCCTCAAATGTGAAGAATGTACTGGGTGCTGATCGCTGATATCAGACCGCTGTGAAAGGATAAGATATGCCGGTTCAACAAAACAACCATGTTGATGTCAACAGTTGGAAACTAGCCCCGCATGTCGAGGCACTGAAGGCGTCGATTATTCGAGAGATTCTCAAGATATCGTCGCAACCGGGCGTAATCAATTTTGCGGGAGGTCTGCCTGCTCCCGAGCTATTTCCTCTGGAAGATATGAAATTGGCGACCGCCGATGCAATCAACAAGTATGGAGCGGCCTGTGTCCAGTATTCGCTATCGTCCGGGATCCCTATCTTGAGGGAATTGATTGCCAAGCGGGCGACCGAGCGGGGAACGGCAACCAGTATGGAAAATATTCTGTTCACGTCGGGGGCGCAGCAGGGGATCGAGATGATGGGTCGCATTTTTCTTGCTCCGGGCGACTACGTTCTGGTCGAAAACCCGACTTACTTAGGAGCGCTTCAGGCTTTCAATTTCTATCAAGCTCGGTATGCGACTGTAGAGATGGACGACGATGGTATGATCATCGACCAACTCGAAGCACAGATCAAGAAGTACCATCCAAAGTTGATCTATACCGTTTCCAATTTCCAGAATCCCACCGGTATAACAATGACCAAAGAACGGCGCGTGGCATTGATTGAAATTGCTAGCAAGCACGGCATTCCGATTGTCGATGACAACCCGTATGGTGATATCCGTTTTTCAGGTGAGCCGGTACCGACGCTTAAGTCTATAGGCGGCGATGCGGTGATAGTGTTGAGAACATTTTCCAAGGTTATGGCGCCGGGGATTCGGCTGGGATGGATGAATGGTCCGGTTCCTATGTTGACACAGGTAGAGAAGGTTCGTCAGTGCGCCGACCTGCATCCCAACGCTCTTATCCAGCACATGGTCTATGAGTATGTAGCCGCCGGCAAGCTGGAGCCACATATTGAGATTATCAAGGCTGACTACCGGAACAAACGCGACGTTATGATGGAGACGATGCGTAACGAGTTTCCCGAGGAGATCAAATCACCGGTCCCCGACGGTGGCATGTTTCTGTGGTGTGAGTTACCTGCTCATGTTTCAGCTAAGGACCTTCTGCCTAAAGCGGTTGAATTGAAAGTTGCTTACGTGTACGGTGAACCATTCTACCCCAATGGTGGTGGAGAGAATACATTCAGGCTCAATTTCAGCAACGCTCAACCGGATGCGATTGTCGAAGGCATAACCAGACTCGGGAAGCTCTTCAAGAAGCATATATAGAACTTCCGATCATTCCCATGTCGGATGAGAGATAAACGCCCGCAAAGAGCGGGCGTTTTTTGTTGTGAATAACGGCAGGAGAGTGTAAATAAGGCCGGTGTTGATTCATTTCACGAAATATCATGCGCTCCAGAACGACTTCCTGGTCGTTGAGTCGAACAAGAATCGCGTGGGCAAAAGCAAGCTTTCGGAGTTGGCAAAAACTCTGTGTCATCGCAGGGCCGGAGTGGGCGGCGACGGTCTATTATTTCTATATGGCAAGAAAGGTGTTGATCGTCAGATCGACCTTTACAACTCCGATGGCAGCTGGGCTGAAAAATCGGGTAACGGTCTCAGGATAGTTGCTTTGCACGAGTATCTATCACGGCAGAAAAAGCGGTCGTACCGTTTTGCTATGGGGGGAGAGGTACATCAGGTTGGAATCGGCAAAAAAGAGGGTAGGGCATTTCTGGTCAATGCCGAGTTGGGTCATCCGGAGTTTGGAACCGGGCGGATCCCTGTAAAGACTAAGCAGAAGTACCTTATCAATGCGCCGCTGAAGATCGGCAAGTTGGATTTTCCCGTGACCTGTTTGTCTGTCGGTAACCCGCACACGGTGCTCTTTGTGGCGGATTTTGATTTTGACTGGAAGTCTCTCGGCGCTGAGATAGAACATCACCCCGCTTTCCCAAATCAAACCAATGTTGAATTTGTTCGAATAGTCAGCCGAAGTAAAGTAGAGGTGGCCGACTGGGAACGCGGGGCCGGAGCGACTGGTTCATCGGGAACAGGTGCCGCTGCCGCTGTTTGTGCCGGAGTTATGAATGGACAACTCAACCGTCGCTGCGATGTAGTTTTCCAGACCGGTACGCTTAAGATATTATGGAACTCGGACACCGATCAGATCGAGCTGACCGGGCCGGTGGAGAAAGTGACCGAAGGAGTGTTTCAATTCGCATGATTTCACGCGCGGAGGCACGGCGCCTCAATGCCAGGGGTAACGTCATTCCGATCTTCATCCGCATTCCCGCCGATCTGGATACGCCGGTAGGAGCGTTTATAAAGCTGGCCGAGAATCGCCCGCATTCGTTTCTGCTTGAGTCAATCGAAGGCGGCGAAAAACTTGCCCGTTATTCGTTTCTTGGTTTTGATCCGTTCGTGACAATCTCCGGTTGTCCCGGTGAGATTACGCTCAGTCAGGGGCGTAGCAAGAGAGTGATTGATTCACACCCGGCAGAGTTTCTCAAGGAACTGTTTTTGATTTACAAACCGGTGCGGGTGGAAGAACTGCCGCGATTCACCGGCGGCGGAGTTGGCTATTTTTCTTACGATGCCATTCGCTGGCTGGAGGACATTCCCGATGACAACCCCGACGACATCAAATTGCCGGAGTTTCATCTTGGTATGTACCGTCATATTGTTGTCTTTGATCATCTCAAACAGGAGATAGTCGTCATTGCCAACATCCTCCATGACCGAGGCGAACCGGGATTCGACAAGAAGTATTCCGAAGCTGTCACGACGATCAATCGGATTGTTACCAAACTCGGGGGTAATCGTCGTCCGCCAAAGGAGAAGCCTGCTGAAAAGTGCCGCGTCAAAGCACACTACGATCAACCCGAATTTGAACGGATGGTCCGCAAGGCCAAGAAGCATATTCGGGAGGGCGATGTTTTTCAGGTTGTTCTCTCGCAGCGTTGGAGTGTCAAGACATCGATTTCTGCATTGAGTGTTTACCGTCGGTTACGGCGAATCAATCCTTCGCCGTATATGTTTCTGATAAAGTTTGGCGACGATGCTGTGATCGGCTCCTCACCGGAAATGCTGGTTCGGGTGGAGAAGGGTCAGGTGGAGACTCGTCCAATAGCCGGAACTCGACCGCGCGGGAAGGATGAGCGCCACGACGAAAAACTCATTGCCGACCTGATGTCGGATGAAAAAGAATTGGCCGAACATACTATGTTAGTTGATCTGGGGCGCAACGATGTTGGTCGGGTCAGTTCCGCCGGTTCGGTGCAGTTGAAGGAACAGATGTCTGTTGAGAAATATTCTCACGTGATTCATATCGTCAGCTCGGTTGTGGGAAAACTGGATCGAGGGATCAGCCCGATTGAGGGGCATTTTGCATGTTTCCCCGCCGGGACAGTTTCCGGGGCGCCAAAGATCAGAGCGATGGAGATAATCGACAAACTGGAAAAGGAACGACGCGGTGTTTATGCCGGATCGATTGCTTATCTGGATTTCTGGGGTAATCTTGATTCGTGCATTGCTATTCGGACGCTCGTTAAGAAAGCCAACCAGTACTACATTCAAGCCGGCGCTGGTATTGTGGCCGACTCCAAACCGGCTCGGGAATTCAAAGAAACATGCGACAAAGCACGAGCGCTGATACTTGCGGTCACCGGGAAAGACTAAGATGATATTCCTGTTGGATAATTACGATTCTTTTACATACAACCTCGTGCAATACCTGGGTGAATTGGGTGCCGAGGTGGCGGTCTATCGCAACGACGTGATGTCGGCTGAAGATGTTCTAGCGTTGGCTCCGGAGGGGATTGTTCTTTCGCCCGGACCGGGTCGGCCTGAGAATGCCGGTATGATGAACGAGTTGGTGGCAGCCGCGGCCGGTAAAGTTCCTGTGCTTGGTATCTGTTTGGGCCATCAGGCAATCGCTCAGACTTTCGGGGCAAAGATTGATTATGCTCCCTGCCTGATGCACGGGAAGACATCGGAGATCAGTCATACCGGCGGTGCTCTTTTTGAGGGGATACCATCGCCGTTTACAGCTACCAGGTATCATTCGCTGATCATTGATAGCAGCAGCCTGCCGACCACGTTCAAGGTGACAGCCCGGACGGACGATAATGTAATAATGAGCATTGAACATGAGAAAATGCCCCTTTACGGGATGCAGTTTCATCCGGAATCGATAATGACGCCGGTTGGAAAAGACCTGCTTAAGAATTTCATGCGGACGTTGTAGCAATGCGGGACTATCTGGGCAAAATCCTGAGCGGCGAAAGCCTGAGCGTTAATGAGGCGTCGGCGGCAATGGATCTGATCATGAATGGTGACGCTACCCCCGCTCAGATTGCCGGTTTGATTGTCGCTCTCAAGCAGAAGGGGGAGACTGCCGAAGAGGTGGCCGGGTTTGTAAAGTCGATGCGTCAGCACGCCGTCGGAATCAAGCTTGACGATGCTGAGGCTGTCGATGGTTGCGGCACCGGCGGAGATGGTTCCAATTCGTTCAATATCTCCACGGCGGCGGCGATTGTTACTGCAGCAGCGGGCGTGACGGTGGCCAAGCACGGCAATCGTTCGATCTCCTCGCGATGCGGTTCGGCTGATCTGCTGGAAGCGACCGGCGGGAACATTGATCCGGGAGCCGAGACAGTCAGGGATAATATCAACGATGTCGGTTTTGGATTCATGTTTGCTCCCCGGTTCCACCCGGCGATGAAGCACGCTGCGGTGCCACGCAAAGAGCTGGGCGTCAGCACGATTTTTAATATCCTCGGTCCGATGACCAATCCAGCCGGTATTACCCGACAGGTGATCGGAGTTTTCAGCAAAGAGTTGATGTCGTTGATGGGTGATGTTCTCCAGATGACCGGATCGCGACACGTCATATTGGTGCACGCCACCGATGGACTCGACGAATTCTCCGTGAGCGCCCCGACTGAATATCTCGAAATCAACGACGGTGCCCGGTCGTCAAATGAGATTACCCCCGAGCAGGTTGGACTGGCCGTTCATCCCGCCGCAAGTCTGGCAGGTGGCGACAGTTCTGAGAACCTGGCGATTCTCAATGGTGTTCTCGCCGGTGAGCAATCGGGCTGTCGCGATGCGGTACTCTTCAACGCCGGAGCGATGATATATGTGGCTGGGAGAGTTGGATCGATTCGGGAGGGTGTGGAGATGGCAACCACGGCAATCGAGAACGGATCGGCTGCCGAAAAGATGATGGCGTGGACAAAAGCCTCCAGCGGCTGAGTCTGATTCGCGCTGCGAGTAAAACCTATGGCCCGTCCAACCGATATCCTCTCTCAGATCGCCGCTGAAAAGCGAACCGAAGTCGAGTTGCTAAAATCGACCCGTCCGCTTCAGGGTTTGATCGACGAGATCAACGATTGTCCCCGCCTTGATTTCAAGAAAGCGATATCAACTCCTGATCAGATAAACATCATTGCAGAATTAAAAAAGGGGTCACCATCCAAAGGTGTTATCCGAAGCGACTTCAATCCAATGATGTTGGCCGAGCAATATCTCGATGGTGGTGCCGCTGCCTTGTCGGTGCTGACAGAGGAGAAGTATTTTTTTGGTCGGCACGAGTACATGGGTATGGCCAAGGGGAAGACATCGCTGCCGATCCTATGCAAGGACTTCATTATCGACTCCTACCAACTCTACTATGCCCGCCTGATGAAAGCCGATGCTATCCTGCTGATCGTCAAACTGCTGCCTCCCGACCTACTTGAGAGACTGATCGATCTGGCCGCAAAAGTCGGTCTCGACTGTCTGGTGGAAACGCACGATCAGGCGGAGGTTGAGACGGCGCTTCAGGCCGGAGCGGAGATAATTGGTGTCAACAGTAGAAACTTAAGCGACTTCTCGGTAGACATCAAAAGAGCGGAAAAGTTGGCCTCGTTGATCCCAACGAATGTGATCAAAGTAGCGGAGTCTGGAATTGGTTCTGTCGTGGATATCAGTCGCCTCAAGAAGTGTGGCTACGATGCCTTCCTGATAGGGGAGACGCTGGTAAGTTCGAGCGACCCGGCAGGGTTACTTCGCCAATTGAGGTCGGCATGAATCGGTTCAAGATCAAAGTGTGCGGGATGACGCGACCAGCCGACGCTGCCCTTGCCGCCAAACTCGGGGTTGACATGATCGGTATGATTTTCTATCGGCCATCGCCGCGATTTGTTTCCCTGAAGATCGCCAGTGAGATCACCCGGGTCCTGTCGCCGACAGTAGCCAGGGTTGGTGTTTTTGTCAATGCCGAAACCGACCGGATATTGCGCGTAGCCGAGAGACTATGTTTCGATTACGTCCAGCTTTCCGGTGACGAGCCCGCAAGCCAGATCATCGCCATGAAGAAATCCGGGCTAAAGGTTATTAAATCGTTCACGGTATCGTGCAGGCGTGATTTTGCGGCACTGTACAAGAGCCGCGCCGATCTGGTCATGCTCGACAATCGGTCCGGCTTCCAATACGGTGGCACCGGCGCAGCATTTGACTGGAAGATCAAGCCGCCTCAACCGATAGATAACCTGATGCTGGCCGGTGGCATAAACGGTTCCAATGTTGCCGATGGGGTGAAAATGTTCCGGCCTCTGGTGGTCGATGTCAACTCTGGTGTGGAGAAATCAACCGGCGTCAAGTCGGCGCGTAAGTTAAAGCAGTTCTTTAAGATGTGTGACGTACTACGCTATGGTGCAAAAGTATAACAAGAGACCTAACAGCCACGGTCGATTTGGCCCCTACGGTGGTCGATATGTTCCGGAGACTGTGATCTATGCTCTGGAAGAGCTCGAGCAGTGTTACCGAGAGATCAAGAAAGACCATTCGTTCAAACAAAAGCTGGCCGGGTACCTAAAAGCGTTTGTTGGTCGTCCCACCCCTCTCTATTTTGCCGAGCGTTTCACCGAGCATCTTGGCGGTCCCCATATATATTTCAAGCGCGAAGACCTCAATCAGACCGGTGCTCACAAGATCAACAACACCGTTGGGCAGATACTCCTCGCTAAGCGAATGGGCAAGAAGCGAATTATTGCCGAGACCGGCGCCGGGCAGCATGGTCTGGCAGTAGCGACAGTGTGTGCTCGGTTCGGCTTTCCCTGCGTTGT
>DAOUUR010000198.1 GCA_030668045.1 bacterium | reverse complement strand
GAGGCTGATTCTTCGTATCCCTTGCAGAAAAAACGGCACAGCTTTGAGTTTCTCCGTGAGGCCTCGCATATCCGTGCTCGGACCAATACTTTTGGGGCGGTTAATCGCATCCGGTCAAAAATTGCGTACGCCATTCACAAGTATTATCAGGATCGCGGCTTTTTCTATGTCCACACACCCGTGATCTCGACCTCGGATTGCGAGGGTGCCGGCGACTTGTGACGTGTTTCTACTCTTGATCTGGACAATATCCCGCGGACCGAAGGCAAGATCGACTGGAGCGAGGATTTCTTTGGAGCCGAGGCATACCTGACCGTGTCAGGACAACTTGAGGCCGAGCTGATGGCCGCCGCGTTGGGTGATGTCTATACGTTTGGACCGACTTTCCGAGCCGAAAACTCCAATACGGCCCGGCATGCCTCCGAGTTCTGGATGATTGAGCCGGAAATGGCCTGGGCAGACAACGATGATAATATGGATCTGGCTGAGGATTTCCTGAAATTCCTTTTCCGTTACGCCCTGGAAGAATGCAAAAACGAGATGGAGTTCTTTGGCAAGTGGATCGACAAGGAAGTCCGCCAGGTGCTGGAGGGGATTATCAGCTCAACATTCGAGCGGATACCGTACACCGAAGCGATCGCAATATTGGAAAAAGCAAAAGCCGACTTTGAGTTTCCGGTCAAGTACGGGATCGATCTGCAGACCGAGCACGAACGCTACCTGACCGAAAAGGCTTATAATAAACCGGTCATTGTCTATGACTATCCCGAAGAGATCAAACCGTTCTATATGTATGTCAACGATGACGGCAAGACAGTTCGTGGTATCGATGTCCTGGTGCCGCGAGTGGGGGAGATAATCGGTGGCAGTCAGCGTGAACATCGCCTCGATGTTCTCACCGAGCGGATGAAAAAGAAGGGGATGACCGATCTGGAAAACTACTATTGGTATCTGGATATCCGCAGGTGGGGATCGATGCCTCATTCCGGGTTTGGTCTGGGGTTTGACCGGGTGCTGATGTATATTACCGGGATGCAGAATATCCGCGACGTCCAACCATTCCCCCGAGTTCCACGGTGGGCTAAGTTTTAGATGGCCATTGAACAAGCGATATCTTAGTCATTGATTTCGATTCCATACTCGTGACTTTCTAATTTATAGTCACCCGAGTTTATGGTTGAAATCTCCGACACACGGGCTACTTTGCAAGTATGGCTGATCAATACGATCTGATAAAGCAGTTGGCCCAACTCGATACCGAGCGTGTCAACCCTGACACGGTGGAGATCGACCGCCTTGAGCCGGTTGAAATTGTCCGCAAGATTAATTCGGAAGACAGAAAAATCGCCGGGGTGGTGGCTGCGGCTGACCAACAACTGGCTCGCGCAGCTGAAATGTTTGCCGATACGCTTCGAGCCGGGGGGCGGGTCTTCTATATTGGTGCTGGAACATCGGGCCGCCTCGGGGTTCTCGATGCAGCCGAGTGTCCTCCTACTTTCGGCACGGAACCCTCTCAGATTGTTGGTGTCATATCGGGCGGCTATGATACGCTGGTGCTGTCGCGGGAAGGGGTTGAAGACAACCGCGAAGCAGCCATTACCGATCTCTCCGGTCACGATCTCGGTAGTACTGATATGGTGATCGGTATCGCGGCTTCAAAAAGAACACCGTACACTCTGGCCGGGTTGGACTATGCGGTCACCATTGGGGCAAAAACAGTATTTATCTACTGCAACGACCTCGAAATCGATCCTGAGCTGGAAGCAAAGATTGATCTGCACATTCCACTGCCTGTGGGACCAGAAGCGATTACCGGCTCGACTCGTATGAAATCCGGTACGGTTCAGAAGCTCGCTCTTAACACAATCTCGACTACGGCCATGATCCTTCTGGGTAAGACCTATGGCAACCTGATGATTGATCTAAAAGCGACATCGGAGAAACTGGTGGCCCGATCCCAGAAAATTCTGATCGATCTGTTTCAGATGCCGATTGAGCAAGCCAATGAGCTGCTGGAGCAGTCGGGTGGCTCGGTTAAATTGGCGGTAGTGATGCAGAAGTTCGGATGTGATCGCACCGAAGCCGAAATCAGGCTGGCCAAAGCCAACGGATTTATCTCAAGGATTCCCAACTCGTAGTAGTCACCAGCCACAAGTGAAATCTCAGCGTTCCTCTCACACACTAGCACTCGCTATTTTGATCGCATAGACCGGGCTTGTCCGTGAACCTGGAGGGGCTGTTTTTTGTGCGGTTGTACCATCTCGTACACGAGATCAACGCACTCCAGACCAACAACAACCACCTAACCAGAAAACTGTCAACAGATTACGATAGGTCACCGATATTTGGCACGAAAGTTGATTATATATTATAGCAGAAAATCAATATGACCAACAAAATAAACATGAAGGAGAACCAAATGTCTCGCAAACTGATCCTACCGCTGGCGGTCCTAGCCCTGCTCTTATGGGTAGCTGGCTGCTCAGAAAGCCCAAGCGACTCTCCCAACCTCTCAGAGGAGACAAGTCTCTCAGAGGAGATAAACCTCGAAGACGAATTTGGTGGGTATCTGGTCACACCGGAAAGTCCAGGCTTTGGCGATACTGAACTTCTGGGAGAAGATGATGGGAATGTTGAGTACGACGACCAGATACTACTCTCACCCGAGTGTGATTCGATCGTTAGAGATCCAAACGCCGGACTGTTTCATTTCCGGGCGATCTGGGGTCGGCTTGATTTTGATCCAGATGTTACCGAACAGACCGACTGGAGCGGTTCGCTGACCGTTAGTCGCGGAGCCGAGGTTATTCGCCGGTTGATCCGGTTCGAACTCGGCCAGGATTACATTCTTGAGCGTACCAGCCGCGATTTGATCGAATGGCATTCCAAAACAACTGTTCACAACGACGGCATCTCCGTTGATATTTTTGTGCCGCGACCACAACCTGTATTCGATACAACTCTAATTATCGATGATGACGGCCTGGGCAATGTGGACACAACGGTGGTTGTCGATACGCTCATCCCGGAATTGGAGCCGGTTACGGTCACATTTGAGACCGGTCCGTACAGCCGGACTTTCCTTCTTGAAGATCTGGTGAAACTCGACACAGTAGTCCAACTCGATGACGGCAACGCTGTCGCTTTTCAGGCTTTCCAACTGTATCGCGTACCCTGTCCGAGAGGTTTCCTCGCAGGGCGGTGGGGTTTTGATGAAGAGGGGCAGGGAGTTTTCCGTGGCGTCTGGATGGCGCAGAACGGCCAGATCACTGGTCACCTGAAAGGTCATTTTGGTAAGAACGACGATGAGAAAAAAGTATTTTTCGGTAAGTGGATTTCACGGAATGGACAGGTCGAAGGTTTCCTCAAAGGTATCTACGGTTCGCGGCCACATCTGACTGACGGCAATTGCCACGGTTGGCGACCCGGTGGTTGGATGGCCGGTCATATTTACGATGCCAACCGCGTTGAAATCGGCGTTCTCAAGGGAGTCTGGGCAGCCGCCCCTCCGCACGCGCCGGATCATTTCTTCCAGGGCCGCTGGAGACTGCACTGTGGCCAACCCCCACCCGGCGAGATCACCGGTTGGGATGACGGTCTCGAAGATGAGGAGATCGACTACGGCGGTGAATAAACAGACCGATCACCTGTTAATTCGGTCCTGAGATACGAAATAGAAACCGGTTGCCCTACCAAAGCAGCCGGTTTGTGGTGCTCGAATCTTTTTCTCTCATGAGCGAACAAATGCAGGTCTTCACACGTTATATTTGATAGGAGAAAGCAACACCCCCTCTGTCTCTCTTAGAGACAACCCTGCAAGGGGCAGGACCATTCTTGGTCCTGCCCCACTTTTTTTTAGCGGAGATTCAATTCGTCGGCCAGTACGGTCATCATCGAATCCAGCGCGAAGATATCATCGGTCATCAGGGGCAACAGTATTTCATATATCTGGTAAGCTTCCTGTTTCTTCGCTATCACATCCTGAGAAGCCAAAGCGTTGGCTAGATTGAGACGGAAAGGCACCGATGAGGTGTCCTTGGCACAAAGCTCTCGGAAGATATTTTCGGCGGTGACGTATTTTTTCTTTGCCACCAGAAATATTCCGCGGTTAACGATGAACTCATCCAATGCCCCGAACTTCTCGATAGCCACATCTATCCTCGCCAGAGCAACATCCATAGAGTCCATTTGTGCAGCCACGTTGGCCGACATCAGGTGCCAATTTGGTTGATCCGGTTCTCTCTCGAGCAAACTCGCAAGATAGTAATTGGCTTGAGACGGTTGGCCAAGTTGCAGGTGGAGATTGACCAGTTCCTTCTGATACTGCTTGATGTCATCCCCGGTCGCGACCAGCACGCCGATCGCTTTAATAGTATTCTTCCAGTCAGCGATTGACCGGCAAACTTTGTAGAGACCTTGATTGGTCTCACGGTCGCCCGGGTAGAGAATATCGACTCGTTTGAGATAGATCTGCGCCGAATCGTACAGAAAATCTCGCTCGTAACTGCTCCCGAGAAAAAACAGAACCTCACGATCCGAGGGCTGCATCGCCACTGCCTTGCTGAGATATTTGCGAGCTTCCATGTAGTTCTCTGCAACGAAAGCCTTTTTGCCGGTAGCTTTGAGTTCATCAAATGTTTCCGGTTCTCGTCCACAACCAGCAATTAACGCTACAAGCATCGCGATAGTCGCCAGGGCGGTCAGTAATATTCTGGTTTGTGTCATATTAACAAAATACGTCATAGCCGACAGCAATTCAAGCGGGGTTGAGTATTTTATCTGGGATTTCGGAGTCTCTTCTGTCTGGTTGACAACAGCCGAGGTTTGCATAGATTATAATATGATTTCTGAGAACAAGTACGACATGACAACCAGAGTCCTGGCACTCTACCGTTTCGCTGGAGTAACGCCCAGGATGTTTCAGGCTCTTATGCAGCATTTCGGTAATCTCGACCGGATTGAGCGAGCCGATTCCGGCAAGCTGATGGCTATCGAAGGCATGGCTGCCAAGGTGGCCAATCGGATCACCAAGGCAACGCAATCGCTTCAGGAGGCGGCTGACTACAAGCAGTCGCTAAAAGAACGCGACATTCTCGTCGTCTCTCGGTTTGATGATAGCTACCCTCATCGGATGGAAGAACTCAACGACCCGCCACCGATCTTGTTTGCGAGGGGTCGTCTCCCCGAACCGAGCAAGCCGATTGTGGCGTTGGTTGGTGCCGATGAAGCTTCCAACGAAGGGATCGAATTTACCGTTGAGGTCGCCAAAATATTTGTCGAGGCTGATGTTCAGTTGGTCGCCTCCCTTGGCAAGGGGATAGACGCCGCGGCGCATCTTGCATGTCAGACAGCTCAAGGTAGATCGTACGCGGTGCTCGAATCGGGGTTCGACGAAATCCATCCACCTGAAAATATGCCGGTTGCGATCGACATAGCT
>DAOUUR010000312.1 GCA_030668045.1 bacterium | reverse complement strand
GTATGTCTGCCATTTGCAGGCCACGAATCTCCACAGTTGCGGTAGGTCTTGGCAATCCGCATCCGCGGATTGGTGTGACCTGCCGCTCTCGCCCAACATCTACTTATGTGTCAGGTCATCCGCCGCGGTCGAAGATGCGCCGTGGCGTGCAGACTACACGGGATCAAAACCCGACACAACAAGCGAATAAGGTTCATCTACAAGTCCCTTGAGGTGCATATAATCTTACATGGCAGAACCACTAAAGGGTTCTGCTCTACGAAACTTGCTACCTGTGCGCTGACATTACACAGTACTGAATCGCGACTGGATATGGTTATCGGAAATCGTTCGGTGAATGAGAAACATCAGATTGTCTGTGAAACATGTATGACCGACCGTTGCGTCACCTGCTATGCGTTGTGTCTTTCTTGGTCAAGCAGATAGCAACCCTCTATCAGTATCGAATCGATACTGCGCTGGATATGCTGATCCGGTTCGGTTTCCTGATTGATAGGATCGACCGACCATACCCCATGTTCCCATTTTAGCGCCTCAAAGACGGCACGTTCACCATACAGGTCACCGCACTCGGCGTTGAATATCCTGTTTTTGCCGATGGTTATGTTCAACTGCTGACCCTGAGCAGAGACCTTGACCATGAAAATCTTATCGCCGGTTCCCATCGCCTGGAGCAGATCGATTACGCTCATATCGGTAAGACTGCCGTGCGTTCCCATATCCTGCAGGACTTCCAGTCGCTGGCGCGATTCTCTCTCGCGAACTTCCCAGACACGTTGGGCTTTGACAATCAAGGCATCAAGTTGCTCAATTGGTGTGGCGACGTCCTCAATCCCAAGCCTGAGAAACTCTGCGAGATTGCACTTCGCATGATCGTTCAAGAGAACAAAGGTGGGGATACGGTGTACCGACACGCCGGAACTTACCAGCTTATGAACCTGCACTAAGGCCTCGTCATATGATCCCGACA
This sequence comes from bacterium, assembly GCA_030668045.1. Lineage (GTDB taxonomy): Bacteria > Zixibacteria > MSB-5A5 > GN15 > FEB-12 > DAOUUR01. The sequence goes on along the minus strand of DAOUUR010000312.1, from coordinate 2,849 downwards.
GTGCGAGTATAATCATATCGGGCGAAACTTGCACAAGTTGCTCGCTCAGTTGAGTCGTTGACGAAACCGGAGCCGAGTTGAATCCGGCATTGTAAAGACGGGTTTCAATCGACATACCGATATCGCCAAGCGTGTTGTATAACATTACCAGCGGGTTTTTTCGGCGATCGGATGAGTGTTCGATTTCTTCTTTCAAAATATCCAGAAAGTTCTTCACTACCTCGGCCAAAAAGAGAGTTCCCAAATGTACCGATAGATATCGCTCGATGGTCATGTACAGGTTTCGGCTCATGCGCTGTTCGGCTGGAAATGAGCGGCAGAAAAAATCGGATATCGACAGAATGTTGGCCAAAAGAACATCCTGAGGGGCATGTTCGACACCGACGTAGTTGTCCACCGGTTGATACATCCGCCGCACCAGGTTCACGACCAGCGGCGGGAGAATATATCCCTCTCCGGCTAGGCTGGATAGCTCGAACAGCGCCTGGACATAATCGGGCATTTGCTCCCGAGCTTTTAGCATTTGCATGATGTCGAGGAGATACCCGGCGCTGCAGGCAATCAGGTGATTGTCGCGGGACAGGTTAAGGCGCTGGGCCAGGCGGTCAATATATGGCCCGATACGAATATCATCCTGAGCCGACTTTTCTGAGCGTGAGGCCAGGGCTGCTACAGCCAGATGGAGGCCCGACATGTACGCCATAGCGTTACCTATGCTTGGTTCCGGGGAATCAAAAATATCGCTGGTGATCGAATGCAGTATTTTTATCGTGCAGTTGGTGGTCGACTTACGGATGGCACTGGCCAGCTCGTTCTGCCAATCAGAAAAACGAGAATCAACCAGCATTCTGGTGATATTCTGTTCTTCAAGTTCGGTAAGAGCCTCTTCAAGAGAATCTACCATGACCACTCGGTAGCCTTCATTTGTTATAGCTGCCGCTACCAACCGGCGGCTGGCATCCAACGGACAAACGAGAAGAACCGTTTCTTCCTTGTCCTCAGCTTGCGGGGAGAGATTGACTGGTGACAGGGCCGATCCTGCCAGCGAGGTCGAATGGAGAATAACATCTTTTGGTGACCCGGAAGATACCACGTTATCGCCTTACTCCATCAGGTTTCTATTCGCTTGCTCGGTGGAGGGTGGAAAAAAGATGTCCAGACTGGCTGGGCAAAATGGGCAACTATTCACACCGCTAACATCTCACCGAATTTCAGGTACGCTCAGCTATTGTCCCCGATGTCTGATCCCGGGCATGGCATGAACAAATCCTGAGACGACCCTGCTATTTACATTTAATCGGACGTTCTGGTAAAACCGCCAGCCTCGGAGTCTATATTCAGGGAAAGATCGAACCTGAAGCTACTGACTTCCCAACAGAGGCACCTCTTAGTTCATCATTATGGTTTAGCTGTGCGGCGATTCTCGAGTAGAGTTATTCACATATGTTGCCGATATCATCAGTGTCGGGTACAGGAAACCGACATACAGTTTCAAATCGAAACAGAGGAATTACATATGAAAATTGGTGTCCTTACCGGCGGTGGCGATTGTCCCGGACTTAATGCCGTCATCAGAGCAGTTGTCAAAACAGCCATAAACGATTACGACATGTCCGTCACCGGCTTCAAAGACGGGTTCGAAGGCGTTATCCTCAACAACTACATTAATCTGGACCGTGATTCGGTCTCCGGTATTCTGTCGCTGGGAGGAACCATTCTGGGCACTTCCAATCAGGCTGATCCGTTCAATTTCCCGATCAAGCAGGCGGATGGATACACCTATCTGGATCGTTCCTCGGAGTTGATGACCAATTTTGAGCGGCTCGGTCTCGATGCCCTCATTGTGATCGGTGGCGACGGTACCATGGCGGCAGCAGGCGGACTTGGCGAGCTGGGACTGAACATTATCGGCGTACCCAAGACGATTGATAACGATCTTTACGGCACCGACCAGACATTCGGTTTCGACTCGGCAGTAGTGACGGCCACCGACGCGGTTGACAAAATCCACACCACCGCACAATCGCACCATCGAGTGATGATTATCGAGGTCATGGGGCGGTATGCCGGGTGGCTCGGGCTGGCTTCAGGAGTCGCCGGTGGTGCCGATATCATCCTCGTTCCGGAAATACCATACAATCTCGAAGTTGTTTGCGAAAAGGTCAAAGAACGTAACCGGCAGGGCAAGAATTTCTCTATCGTCGTTATTGGCGAAGGAGCGACCGCCGAGGGCGGCGATATGGTCGTCAGCCGGATGATCGATACGTCACCCGACGCGGTTCGGCTGGGCGGAATATCAAATCAATTGGCGGCCCAGATCGAAGGTCTGACAGAACTGGAAACAAGGGTGACGATTCTTGGACATCTCGTACGGGGTGGATCACCGACTCCGTTTGATCGTCTGCTGGGAACGCATTTTGGTTGCGAAGCGATACACCTGGCGGCCCGTAAGGAATTCGGACGGCTGGTCGTTCTGAAAAACAACAAGTTCGACTCGATCCCCCTTGAGGAGACGGCGGGCAAAACCAGAAAAGTACCACTCGATTCGCCCCTGTTGAGCGCGGCTAAGTCACTTGGAATCTCGCTTGGAGTATCAGACGAGAAACTGAAACAGATGGCTGAGGAAGCCAACACTAAAGCAGCCGCTAACGAACCTGCTGCCGAAGAAGTCGGCGCGTAGCCACAATTTGGCACTGGAAGACAATGACAAAAACCTCCTGTCCACCAACCCGGACAGGAGGTTTCTTCTGTTTACCACCGAAAAAGCAGATTGCGCCCGGTTTGCAATCACCGTAAATTAGCGTTGAGCTAACAATGCGAAAGTGGCGGAACTGGTAGACGCGCTGGAT
>DAOUUR010000253.1 GCA_030668045.1 bacterium | reverse complement strand
GTGCGTGGTCTGGCATGCGGCGAAGAAAACCCGGCAGGGCATCAAGAAACGCAGTGCGGTGATAATCGGTGTTGAACCAGACTTCGGTAGCCGCAAGAGCGGTCGTGAAATTTGTAAAGGCAAAATGAAAGTCACGCTCTTTTGCGTAGCGGTCCGGGTAAGTGAGTTGATTCTCATGAAAATAGGCTACAGACGGCAGAGTTCGGATCGATGCCGGAGCCAGCCCCACAAACTCGGCCAGATTGAGCATGTCGCTGCAGAACAGGACATCCCACTTCTCTCGGGTAGCGATTTTCTCAGTTATTTGCTCAGCGAAAGTAATCGAGGCGTGACGCATCCGCCATTTCCACTTTCGGGGTGGGAGCGTCAGCAGTGTCCAATCGTGTGCGCTGCGGTCGATCCACCCATCGAGAAAAGCCTTGTGGCTCCCACCGTAGAACGGCTCCAGCGCGAGTATTTTCATTCGGTCTCTTCACCCTCGACGGTGGAATCAGGAGGTGTCGCGGGTCGATGTTTGCGGCTGCCTTTGTAAACCTCATATTTGAACAGGCGACATTCCAGCGGTCCGTTGTAGAGCTTGATGCGGCGCGAGGTGCGAAGACCGAGACGTTTGGCGGCATCCAGATTGCCGGTCAGGATGAAAGCATCGTAGCCATCGTAACTACCCTTGAGCGTATCCCCGATCATTTGGTAGAACTCAACAATGTTTGTTTCCCTTAGCCGCTCGCCGTAGGGTGGGTTCATCACCAACATCCCCGGAGCCGGAGGTGGTGATTGTTCCGCGAATGATTTCTGCTCAAACCGAATATCGTCAGCGACTCCAGCCCGGCCTGCGTTCGCTGTGGCTTCCAGCAATCGCCTTGAGCTGATATCTGAACCGAGAATCTCATGCGACAATTTCGGTAAAACGCACTGCTTGGCTTCCCCACTCAAGCGTCGAAAAAGATCGGGATCATAGTTGCGCCAACGTTGGAACCCAAACTTCCGTCCCAGCAACCCCGGAGCCATGCGACGAGCGATCATAGCAGCTTCAATCAAGAATGTTCCCGAACCACACATACCATCGACAAGAGCCGACGATCCGTCCCACTCAGTCATCTGCAGTATCCCAGCAGCAAGGACTTCGTTTATGGGCGCTTCTCCCCCTTCGGTCCGATAACCGCGACGGTGCAGCGGCTCGCCGGAGGAATCAAAAGAGAGGGTAGCATTGTTCTGGTGAATATGAAGATTGATTCTGAGATCGGGGTCAGTCGAATCAACCGAAGGTCGCTTGCCGGTTCGTTTTCGGAATTGATCGACGATAGCATCTTTGGCTTTCTGCGCCACAAAACGAGAGTGCGTGAAATCGGAGTGACTCACTACCGGGTCGATTACAAGCCGATCTCTAACCGCAAGATATTTGGACCAATCCAGTTTGCCGACCGCTCGATACAGCTGATCGGGGTCTGATGCCCGGAAGGTGGAAACCGGTACCAGGAACCGGGTAGCGGTCCGACACCAGATATTGGCCTTGTAAAGTAGCTCCAGATCACCCCAAAACTCAATTGAGCGGGTCAATTTGGTGATTTTGACCGCTCCCAGAGCCGCTAATTCGGCTGATAAAATATCCTCAAGTCCGTAGAGTGTTTTGCCGATTATACGGAAGTGATTGTTAGACAAAGACTCAGGCGACATAATCCCAGAATGTAGGGATTTATGGGACTCAGGTCAAGAAGGCAGTTGGACAGGTAGTGAATCTGAGAAATAAGTCGGATATTTATCCAAAATCTCCCATTGACAAGCTCTTGAATATTTGCTTTCTTATTGTCGAAATGGAACCAGCTCTCTGCCCCTCGAGAGTTAGTTCTGAGTGATAGTGAGGGGTTGTTATGCAGGCTTGTTATGAAAGCCTGAGGAGGAAACAATTGGCCACAGGCAAGGTTAAGTGGTTCAACGCGGAAAAAGGCTACGGCTTCATTACTCCGGATGATGGCGGCGAAGATCTCTTCGTGCATCACTCGAATATTGCAGTTGATGGCTTCCGCAGTCTCAACGAGGGTCAAACGGTCGAATACGAACCTGCACAGGGACGTAAAGGCCTCGAGGCCACCGACGTGAAGCCTGGGTAACACCACGTGCGTTTACGAAGGTCCTGAGCCCCGACGTAAGTCGGGGCTCTTCTTTTTTTCAGCAACAATGTTACGCGAGAATCAAAGAACATATGGATTCTCGTTTCGAAACCTGAAGAAACGATTTGACAGCAACCCAATCGACAAATATATATGCTTCATCAACTAATCTCTAATAGGAGTTACAAACTGTGATGAAGGCATACAAGAAACACCTGTTCGCTATCGGCGTTGCAATTCCTGTTGCCCTCTGTTGCGTGAGCTGCGATATGTGGTCCGGCGCGATAAATCTAATGCTCCCCGCCGATACCCGTCCGTCCGAGATTACATTTGCTGTGGAATCTCTCACCTGTGAGCAGTTCGACCAGACCGCTGAGATACTTCAGACCGAATTTCCAAACCAGTTTGGGCACATCGACAGATTCCGCGACGCGGGGATACTCAGCTACGAAGGACCGTCCACCTGCCTCTCCTGCCATGAGACACTGGCGTACACCGATGCTGTCAGCGGTGAAGCTAAGACGGTCGATCTGATGGATAATCTGACTACATCGTCGCACTATCGTTTTTTCTCCAAGAAGCATCCCAACGTCTATGGTTTCAACGGTGAGCTGGCGGATGATTTTGCGATGGGCAAGCTCAATCGTCCCTGCCCCAAACCGGGCTCCTTTGCCATGACCGCCTGGGCGTCGCTGGTTGAGTTGGACGACGGAACAGTTCTCTCCGAGGGTTGCGGACAGTGCCATATCGGAGGTCAGTATGCCGCCCCTCTTGGCGAGATCATGCCCGGCTACGTGACTCTTGAGGAAGAGAAAAGCGCTATCGACTGTATGATATGCCACGCCGTCGCCTACGATATGAACCGCAAGCAGGTCGTGGTTGACGATAACGACCGCGCCCGATGGGATCAGGATCGGTCAATGAAAGCCGCCATGTCGGTAACCCGACCAACAGCTCAGGCCTGTCTCCGCTGCCACCAGCATAACATGGCTGGCGATATCTATGTGGACGAAACCGAGCCACTTGTGGCCTCCCTCTCCTCCTATCACGAAAGCCTAATTGACGCGGGCAAAGAGCGACCGCGTGTAAAACATCCGGGCAGCAAACGCGGAACGCCCTTCTCCCCCACCTGGGATGTTCACGCTGCCGCCGGTATGGACTGTATCGATTGCCATACAACCGAAGGTCACTACATCGCCAAAGGCACTCACACAACAACGATGATGGCCAACGATCTTCCAGCGGTCGAGGTGTCGTGCGAAGGTTGTCACACAGAGACTCCTCATGAAGACGATGCCGAGCTGGCTGATTTCCGTAACAGCCATGTAGAGAGGCTTGCCTGCCAAACTTGTCATATCCCGAGTTTGCATGAAGACAACGCTACCTACCGCGATTTCGACAATCCGGTTTTCGAGGAACACCCTGGTATCTGGGTCTATGACGATATTGAAAAGGAGACCGAACCCGGCAAGGGGATCGTCTATGTCTGGTGGAACGGCGATGCTACTTTCCTGGGGAATCCGATTGGCGACAATCCGAATGGTCTTGATCTCTACAGCTTCTACAAACCGAACCACGTCTGGCCGGAATATGAAGACTATGACTATGCCGGATGGTATGAACAGACGATGCGACCAATCGCCAGGAACGGCAGGCCTTCAAAGCTCTACGCCATGAAGCGCTTCAACGGGAAACAGCATATCGACCTGCAGAACATGGGGCCTTTTGGTGGGATGTTCCTGCCTTACAATTTGCCGACGTACTATACTTCCGGCTCGGCCGATAGCGCTGTGGTTATCGAGATGCAACACAGCATGATGGATCGTATGTACGGTTGGATGTTCAAGGTCTATATGATGGACAAGTTTATGTCATTTATGGATGTCGATGGGTGGAACACGGGGGCGTACGATGATGCCGCTCATGTACGCAAAGTCGAAGCACGTTGGATTCCGATGGATGCATCACTTGAGATCAGTCATGCAATCCGTCGGGAAGGTGCTCTCACCTGCAACCGGTGTCACTCCGAGAACTCGATCCTGGATTTTGACGGGCTCGGCTATCCTCAAGATGAGATAGCAAAACTCCAGACTACGCGCCCCTGAGAACTTAAAAAGTCACTTGCGGCCTTCCCTGCCACCTGGCGGCAGCTTCTCGTTGACAAGTTTTCCCGAACATCTTAGCTTGTACGGCGTAAAGTACTATATCGATGTCACATTAATTCAAATCATAAGGAGTTGCTGAAATGGGATCTGTCAGAAAACGCCGAATCCTCACTAACGTCCTGCTGGCCGCCTCGCTTTTTTTGCTGGTAGCTGGTTCAATCGCTGCCCGCCCCAACACACTCAACCGGGACTCAATTCCCGACGAGTACAAATGGGACCTTTCGGACCTCTATACCGACTGGGCAGG
>DAOUUR010000311.1 GCA_030668045.1 bacterium | reverse complement strand
TCTCACTGGATGAAGTCGTGTACCGTGAAGACGACAATCGACAGGTGCCGCGGATCGAGACGGTTGTGGATCGAGCGGCTGTCAGTAGTCTTGGGGAAGTGGAGAAGGACGAGCTTCGTGCGTTCTTGAATGTCGCCATTGAGCGACTTACCGCCCAGGAGAAACTGGTTATTGGACTGTACTATTTTGAAGAATTGACGCTGAAGGAAATCGGCCAGGTGATGTCGATCTCCGAGTCACGCGTTTCGCAGATACATACTCGCGCAGTCACTAAGCTGCGTGGAATGGTCAAGGAAAGGTTTGCCTTGACCGCTTAGAACACTTTGTGAAAGGGACAGTGTTGTGGTTGACCCGATTGATGTGCCGGACAACCTGGCGAAAACACAGCTGCCCGACAAACTGAAAAAGGTAGTGCGTACAAATCCCGAACGAGAGCGGAACGGATTTTCCAAAGCTCTCCAGGAGGAACTTGAGGAAGAACTCAAGAAGAAGCGCCGGAAGCAAGGTGACAGTGTTCTGATCGAACACAAAACTGAAGAGATGAAACAAGACAATGATAAACAACAAGAGCCATCAGAAGACCGACACGAGGATGTCGAAGAAACAGCCACCGACGGTGAATTGGCCAGCCCGGAAAATCCGGAACCTATCGAGGAGTCGTCGCGGCATGTCGATCTGAAGGCTTAAGTATCGGAGAAGTTGGAAATGGAACTTTCAACAGAAATGTGGATTGATGTCGCCCTGCACGCCACTGGCTATCTGGCCGCCGGCGCCCTTGCTATTGTCATGTACAGTTTGTTCCGTCGTCGTCCGGCCAAGGCAACACTCTTTGCCGATGGACGTCAGTCGGTCGAACAACGGGAGAGCCTCGGGTCCGACGAGTTATCATCGGCGGCCAACAATTTGGAGTATGTGGAGTTTGGCCATGGCACCGAACATCAGGCCGAAGGAACGATCAATGGCGAATCGGTAACCAGAAGGCGCAATCGCGGTGAAGTTATACGCCTGGCGCGACAGATGGTTGACGCTGGTACGCCCGAAGAGAAAATCAGAGACCTTCTGCCTATAAGTGAGGCCGAGTTGTCTCTACTGAGTCTGAAAAAATAGCAGATATCTGGGAGTTATAAACATGGCAAACGAAAACCCATTCTTCATTACTCGGATTGAATGTCCTATCTGCAAAACAATCAACGAATTTGAAACTATTCGTGTCGGGGCGTACACTGAAGGTGATCGGGATACAGATTTCTGTCCGCGCGATATTGTCTGGCGCTATTCGCGGTACCAGGCTTTCGATCCGCTGGTGTTTTTCACGGTGACGTGTACAAACTGTTTCTATACTCGGGAGTTCACCAACAGTTTCAAGGATTGGAAAAAGGATAATACGTTCAAGACCTATCGGCTAAAAGTAATCAAGGCGAAACATCTGGAGAAACTGGCGGTAGCCGACTCTGCAATCCGGCAGCTTGGCGAGAATATCGATATCAGCCAGCATCCCAACGAAGCTGCGGTTATCAAGCTCCACCTAGCGGCAATCGATGAATCGTTCAACGAGCATTACAGCCGGCTCGATATGGGCAGGTTCTACCTGCGGATCGGGTGGGTCTATCGTCACATGCAAGGCAGAGACGATCCTGGCAGCACATTTGTGAGCGGTCTGATGCATGACATGGACAACAGGATGGAACAACTCAAGAACTCGTTGGCCGGTTTCGAAGACAGAGTTATCGATTTTCAGAAACATGTTGCCAATCATCTCGACTCAAGTGAGTTGACCGACGAGTTTAAGGCCAAGATGGGTCCACATCGCGACGGTATCTATCAGGAAGTTACGCGAGTGCGTGATGGTCTGGAGAATATCAAAGAAAGTTTTGGCCTGGCCGATGATCGGTTAGCCGATTACCGTGTCAACATCTCCGGAGAGGGTGCATGTGGCGGGGAGAATTTTGGTGGGTTCCCATCGTTTGTTGAATTCATGGTTAGCTTGAGAAAAGACACCAACGCCGTTGTTGTCAATGAGACCGAAGCTTTGGGGAAAGCGGTTCACTACTACAAGGATGCATTCGCCAATGGCAAGGATATCGCTCCCGGAAATCAGCAGATTCAGGCGGCTTACTTGATTGCAGAGCTCTCACGACGAGTTGGTGACCATGACAACGCCAGACAGTACTTCAATACAACCATAAAGCTTGGTCAGGAATTCATCTATCAGAACCGTCGCGACCAATCCAGGACAGCGCTGGCTCGCAAGATTCTGGAATTGGCCATCGAGCAGGGACGAATCAATCTGAAAGAGTCTAAGGAAGCATAGACATCAATGGCGACTGACGTACAAATATCGCTTCCGCAGACTGAGCAACCTTTGGCCGTGTGGGAGAAAGTGGAAATCCTCGTGGGTGACGACGACCAGGCTGGTCACTATATGTCACGAATAGAGGATATTACCAACGAAGGTATTATCGTCAGTACGCCGGAGTTCGTAGACGGTGTAGCTCGCCTCAGGGAGGGATGTGAGTTACGAGTCCTCATTACACGCGACGAAGCCGTTTACCAATTCAATGCACGCGCCAGGACGTTCACCGTGCAGGGAAGCAAGCTCTATCTCCTGAGCGGGCCGAGCCATTTCCGTCGGGTACAACGAAGACAATTTGTGCGCCTGGAGTTGGTTGAAAATCTAACCTGTGCTATCATCAAATCGGGAAAGAATGCCCATTACAGAGGCGATGTTTTGACGTGGTCCGATGCCCGGATGATCAATATCAGCGGCGGTGGGGTCATGATGAAGAGCAGAGCTGAGGTGCCGGTGGGGACGATAGTTCTGTTGAAATCAAAATTCTTTCTCGAAATCGGTCTGCCGGTTACGATCGCAGCTGTATGCCGTCGCAATAGCTCCGAGCAGGCCGAGTATTTCATCGGGCTTGAATTTCTGCGAAAGGACCGTTTGTCAACCTACTTCGACGGTCGCGAACGCAAGCAGTTACCCGAATCAATTCAGTTCTATGATCTGGTCGCTCAGAATAAGATGGTTAGCTACGTTTTCAAACAGCAGATAGACCTGAGAAAGAAGGGGCTAATATAGCCATGCCGATGGATACTGTCTTCAAATCATTTGAGAGAGGCGAGATCGACACAACGCAACTTGATCTATCCCAGTTAGTCGGGTACGAGATCGTAATCTTCTCCGAACAATTTCCGGGTAAGAAGCTCACCAGCAAGATAATATCTTCCAGCGACAAAGAGGTGACGATTGGACGCAGTGGCGGCGGTGGCCTGGTAGATGACCTCGTTAGCAGACAGAACGTCTACGCTCAGTTTGACTATCGTGGGCAAAGAGTCGCTGTTCGGGGAATGGTGCGGCGGAGTGGTGGCGGCAAATGCAAACTTATTTTTGAAAGTCAAATGGTGCCGCTGCTAAGACGTCAGTTCAATCGCATGGCAATTGACAGCGTCGTTAGACTGGCAGTTGTTCCCACCTCCGGCTTCAACTGTATCAAGCTTGAGAAGCTGCGATGGTTGGAAACGCGAACGCTCAATGTCTCAGGTGGTGGTGCCTTGCTTACGCACTCATCCCAGCTTGGAGAAAGCGCCTGTCTTCTCGTCAATATGAATATCGAAAACGTGGCCTTCCCTCCACTTATTACAGCCCGAGTGCGCCATATCAGTCCGAACGAGACCGGAAGTTACCAGGTAGGGGTTGAGTTTGTTATTAAAGAAACCTATAAGAAGTCCATTCCGCAGGGCGTTGTCTCAAAGGTTCCCGCGGCGGCTCTTTGCTATTCATCCAAGGCCAGAACCACGATAAACAGTCAAATTACATCGCTGATGCAG
>DAOUUR010000355.1 GCA_030668045.1 bacterium | reverse complement strand
GACCTGTCTGATGAAAAATCGTATCTGTATGTCTGCCGGAACTGTCACGAGATCAAAACCATCGAAAAAACAGCCTTTCCGATCAGCAGCTTGAAAGTTGCGAAATCAGACGGCCAACAGACTGACCGGCTGTTTCCCTTCTGGGCCTTTCAGGTCAATGCCACCGACGCCGCCAAGCTGAGACCGCTTTTTGGGGGGATACATGCTTCGGACCGGCTGGTAATACCTGCTTTTCGGATGCAGAACTTTGAAGCGATGTACCGTCTCACAACCCGCGTTTCGGCAGCTTTCCCTCAGCTTGATCTGGAGCAGGTGGAGCAGCTTGATTCGCGGTTTGATCCGGTGACGGTGCCGATGGATGAAGCGATGGCCCTCGGGGAAGTTACAATTGTTCGCAAGCAGATCGATCGCTCAGCCGGCAGCAGAGCTATGGCTGACCAGTCAATCGGTGTCCAGCCGGTACGGGTCGAGCTTTTCTACGCTCCTTTTCATCCAGAGAGCTATTTCTTCGTCGATTCGATGTTCGGCGGCATCACTTTCGAGAAAAGTCTCGTCTCCTGATCCTGGAACCGGTCACAACCTTGCCGGTTATAAGAATAGTGCCTCTTAATACGCCTCGGTCGGAGGCACTTAAAAGGGGCATTGCCCCCCGCCCCGGTGGTTGCGAATTGGCTTGCGGCCTGAGGCGGTTTTCAGTATTTTGGCCATTCGATAATGGAGGTAGTATTTCGAGACTGCTAATTTGAGAATTGACACTTATCAGGGAATACTCGTTTATGTAAAGCCGTACACCGTGAGCAATACTGCCACATGCGGCTATTTTTATTTCTGGAGACTTGTGTGAGGAAAAAAACTTACTTTATCACCTGGCTGGTGGCGGCCATTCTGTTGTCGACGATGCCCGCCGAACTGCGTTGTGAACTGGCAACGTATTACGACGAGCCGGACACTGCTTTTGCCAGCAATATCGCCATTGACATCATTGAGCACAATGGCGGCATCTGGTTTGCCACCGGTGAGGGTCTGAGCTTCACCTACGACACCGGAGCTACCTGGCTTCTGTACCGATCGTCCAATGGGCTGGTCAGCGAGAACCTGTCGGCTCTATTCTCGATCGACGGGCGTTTGTGGGTAGGGACAAACCATGAAGTGTCGGTTGACGACCAGTTGATAACGATGTCGGATGGGATCTCCTATACTGACAACGACGGTGACTTCTGGACCCAGGTTGATTTTGCTGCGTTGGGTTTTGAAGGCGAATACAGTTTGTGGGGTGTGGATCGGACCGTATATGATATTGCCGGATGGGATAATGTCGACGATCCGGCCGGGCTGGGGCAGTGGCGATCCTTTGCCGGTTTTGCGGGAGGAATGTTGGCATCACGCGATGGCGGGACCAACTGGCGCCGGATTTTTCCCAGCCGCGCCGATTCGATCAATTACTTCTCCGGCCTTCCGCTCAACTATGCCAATCGGGCTTTTTCGTGTGTAGCTGATACATCGCACGGTGATTCTCTCTATCTGTGGTCGGGGACGGCCGACGGGCTTTATCAATATATATTTGCGTTGCCACGTGAGAAGCAGTACGCGGCCAAGCGTGTAAATGCAATTGCCTCCAGCGATGTTGCCACCGACGATAAGGATAACTATCTGTTCTATGCTGGCGACGTCGGCGTGGCCCGTGGACTGAGGACGGGCGGACCGTATATTTCAAGATTTGCCACCGGCGATCCTAATGGTGCTACCGACGGTCTCCCCGGTGCGTATGTTTCGTCGATAATCGTCGTTGGCGGTAAGGTGTTGGTTGGCAGTACGGATGGTGCCGGCGGTTCTTCTACCGGGCTGGCTGTGTCGACCGATATGGGCGATAGCTATCAAGCGCAATCTTCGTTTATAGATGTGATCGGCGCCAACAGGGAAATATCTGATTTCGTTACAATGGGAAGTCGCCTGTATCTTGCCGCTGAGGAGGCCGGACTCTTTGTTTCTGCCGATACCGGCCAGAGTTGGACACATATGTGGGTTGATGCTACCGACACAACGGCAACCAACCGCCGCAATGTCGTTCATGCTTTGCACGTCTATCACGATACCCTGCGAGTTGGCACCGATTCAGGATTGGTTACGCTTTATCTCGATCCCTCGGGGGCGATTGATTCGAGCTTCAATAATGCTTTCCCTGAGGATGACTCCAGTTCGACGGTGGTTGTTGCAGTCAAGGTCGAAGAATTCTATCACCCGATCGATTCGACCTATGATTCGCTCTGTATATGGACAATCAACCATCCATTGACCGATTCCGGCGAGTACTGCATCCAGCGTTCGATTGGCGAGGATGACCGCACCTTCCTGGACCAGCAACATCAGGTGGGAGTTGTTACCTACGATATGGATTTTATGGGCGATTCGGTCTTTGTTGCCGGTGAGTACGGTGTACGCTTTAGTCGCGAAGGTGAAAATGGCCTGAGGAATCAGACGTTCACGCACGAGATTGTCGATAACACCAAGTCGCCTTCCGACAGGATTGACGAGGAAGTAACAGTCTTTCAGGTGCTTGGTGATACTATTCTGATTGGTTCTAAGGAAGGTTTTGCGATTTCCTATGACCGCGGTGACAATTACGTGATTACCAGAGTCAACCAGGATACGTTGGCGGCGGACGCCGTTCTGGCCTATACGGCGGGCTTGGCCGGGATTTCCGGAAACTTCATCCCGGCTGTTGGCGTGCAGGAGCTTGAGGATCAACCGGCAGCAGTGTGGGTCTCGACTCGACCAACCTACAGCGGCAGTGTTGGGTTATCGGTCGGCGTGATTGACACGTTAGTGGACACTTCGGCGGTTCCCGACGACACTACGTACGTCCGTTCGTTTGCCAGGGCCTACCAAGACGGTTTCGCCTGGAACTTTGCCTTTAATGGAGATTCGGTTTTTGCGACCACCGACGGTGGGTTGATTCTAAATCATCAGGATATCGGTACTGACTGGGACACCCTTGAGTTTATCAGTTCTACCGGTCGTGTCGTTGTGGATGCCGGAACGCCGGTCTATGCGGTGGAGGTGATTGGTGATGATGTCTGGGTTGGTACCGATGATGGCCTGGTGCGGATGCGCCCATCCGGCTCGAGTTGGGTTACGGGAGATGTTTACCGGTTTGTTGATTCGACAACACCGCCGGATATCGTTTATGCTTATCCGGTACCCTGGAGTCGAAGCCTCTCGGCGGCGACCAATGATGAAATCATATGTCACTTTGTGGACGAAGAGGACGCTGATGTAACAATTGAAATATATGATTTCGCCATGAACCTTGTCAGTCGTG
>DAOUUR010000102.1 GCA_030668045.1 bacterium | reverse complement strand
TGATGGCCGGGTCAACTCCCTTGTAAACATGTCCCATCGCTCCCTTGCCCAATGTGCCGAGAATCTGGTATCGACCGAGATTAGTGATGGAGTCGGGGGATAGGATTGGGCCACTATCAAATTCCGGAATTTTAGAAGATATGTCGGCTGCTTCATCGTTGGAGTCAGCGGGCTGAGCGCTCCCGGAAACTGAACTGGTGGGGCTGATAATCTCAGGCTGCGGATCTGCAGGTACATCAGCGATGGTAGATGTTTTCTCCGGCTCTTCCTCAAGAGAGATAGCCTGATGGTCCTGGAAGCCTTCTTCAGCCTTAGGCTTGGCGGTTGCCGAGGTTTTGTCCATGTTGTTGAAAGGTTGTTGGAACGCCGTTGTTTTTTCATCTTCCGGTCGGTTGTCGGATTCCTTGATTTCTCTGACGGGAACGTCTTCAATATCAAGCTCTTCAAGCCCTGAAACGTTGGCTCTTGGCAGCTTCTTCTTTTTCTTCTTGGACTTTTCGGCATTGTCTTCGCCGGTAATCAGGGACGATTCCAGCAGGGGCGCTGCAATTATAAACAAAACCAGCTCCAGGGCGACATATGCCGACTGGGCCAGCATGCCGAACGAACTGACCATGAAGTAGTTGACGTTGGCAAGAATTATGAAGCCACAGAACAGAATGATAAATCGGTACAACGAAGAGACCTGCGGCAGGAAATAGGCACAGAGACCACCAATGGCAAAGAGCACCAACAGAACCAGGGACTTCTGGTTTTCGCTGGGTAGAACGATGTTCTTGTTGATGAAGTTCTCGACAAGGGAAGCGGTGATTACATAGTTCGGAATCTGAGCCAACGCCGGAGTGTTGATATATTCAGTATAGGTGGGATCGTCAATACATATGATGACGGCCTTGTTGTTCAGAACTGAGTAGTTGAAATCATCGCCGAGCAGTTGAGCGGCGGAGTATGATACAAAAGCATGTTCGCGCGGGAAATTGATATAGTACTCGCCTCGGTTATTGACAGGTATGTCAACCAGACCGCCTAAGTCTATTTTTTTATTTTCAATGACGTTGATCTGATCGGTTGGAATTCCAAGATAGACCGCAGCAGTAAGCAGAGACATCGACGGGTAGTAGTATCCCTCGTAATTCATTGCCAGCGGTTGACGCCTCAGCAAGCGGTCGTCATCAGGTTTGCGGTATTCAAAAGCCAGATAGGGCTCACTATCCAGAATTCTCTCGGCAGGCATGAAGACCTTGCGGACCTGAAGCGTCGAAGTCTCGTTGATCAAGCCAAGAGGATTGCTAACTGCAATCGAGTGGTTGAACAGGTGCTTAGGGTTGTTGGTTTTCCCGGTGCGGAAACTTGCCAGAGCTATATCGTACGGCAGGATGACATTGTCGATCCATCCCAGTTGTTCGGCCATGACGGCAGTATGTCCGGCAGAATCCTGGCTGGCGTCCTCAGCCAGTTCAAAAGTGACAGCAATCGCTTTGGGGTCGCCTCCGGCAGTTGCCGCCAGCAGATCGGCGATGAGGTCGTGATTCCATGGCCACGATCCAAACTCGTCAAAAGCCTGACCGTCGATCTTAACAAGGACAACGTTCGGCCGGGTGCCTTCCGGGGCCGTCGTTTGACAGAGGAAATCGTCGACCGATTGCTGCAGGGCCGACATCGGGCCGAACCCATTAAGATACAGGGTGACGACCAGAATTGTTATCATCAAGAAGAGTATGTAGGACGCATATTTGGTCATAGGAGCTTAACCTTATTTTCCAAGGGATAACCGTTCTATTAACATTGTGGGAAGTTGTGCTTGTTTCATTCTCTGCTGCACGGAACTGATATCATAATCTAATCGACGATACTCAACGTAATGCTCCTCGGTATCATAGATGATGTAGCAGGCCCGGGGATCATCGTCGCGTGGCTGACCAACCGAACCAACGTTTATCAGGTATCGAGTCTCTGGATCGGGCAGGAAATCGTGACCGACTTTCTGACGAACACCATCGGTCCCGCCATCGGTATAGATCATCGGCTGGTGGGAGTGTCCCGAGAAGCATATCCGCCCCTTTAGAGCGCTAAAAGCTGCCTCGGCGTGGTCGATCCCGAGTATATAGTGCCAGCGATCAGGTTCAAAAGGAGATGCGTGGACGAATTGCAGATGATCAAGCTGACGTTCGATCTCAAAATCAGCCATGATCGATAGCTCATGGTCAGTGAGTTGGTCCAATGTCCAGGCGGCTGCTTTGCGGGCATCGCTCCGATAGTACTGAGTCGAAAGACAGCCGAGAGCAGCATACTCGTGGTTGCCCATCAGTTTGATCTCGCAGGTACGGTCTATCTCTGCCAGACACTCAATCGGGTCAGAGCCGTAGCCAATGACATCGCCGAGGCTGACTACTTTGTCAACCTTTTGTTGGTCGATATCCTTAAGGACTACCGTAAGAGCGGCTGCGTTGGCGTGGACGTCAGAGAGGATAGCTAAACGCATCCGTCAGGAGCCCTCGACATATTTGAAAGTACTTTTGCCGACGGTAATCAGATCACCGTTTTTCAGGACGCAATCGGTGACTTCTTCACCGTTGACAAGGGTTTTCCCCTTGCGACCCAGATTAATGAGGCGATGCAAATTACCTTCCAGGCTGATCTTGGCCTGAATGCCGGAGAGCCAGAAGCCCTTGGCTTTGATATGGACAAACTTGGCTTTGCCGATAGTGACGACATCCCGGTCGATTGGGAACTCTGAGAACTCGGCGTTCTCTTCGCCAAGCAGCAGAGAGCCGCCGTACTTGTCCAACATCTGCCGCTCCATCTTGTCGTTCTCAAGCAGCTTTTTCTGTTTCTTTGTGTTAAGTACCATAGTACCATCGAAATTGGCTGCCACCGGTGAGTCGTGTGAGGCCTCAGTGTGGTAAACCAGCGAGTACTTGCCAATTGTGACCGTGTCATCATTGCGAAGCACTTCTTCGGTGATCTTGCGATTGTTGACGAAAGTACCGTTGAGTGATTCGTTATCGATAATGACCGCCGCGTTATCATTAAACTCAATCATGGCGTGACGTCTCGACACCCCGCGATTCTCTAGGACGATGTCGTTTTCGGTAGTGCGTCCGATGGAAATGCGCTTCTTTTCTGTCACCACCCGTTCGATGACTTTGTCATCGTATTTGATGATAATTTCCGGCATGGTGCCTTCCTTTCCTGCTATAATCAGTTCTTTTTTTGTCCAAATTGAGGGCTCGCGCCCGAGTGGACCGGGGGTTGTTCAATAACCTTGTCGAAATCCACCAGTTCTGTTATTCTATCGGCATGGCAATAGGAAACTTAAACCTGAAAGGTAAGGCAGTATGTGCGCCGCTGGCCGGTATTTCCAATCGGCCGTTCCGAGTTCTGGCAATCCGGGGCGGGGCGGCCATGACCTATACCGAGATGATATCATCGGAGGCGATAATCCGGCGCCAGAAGCGGACTTTCGGTATGATGGCCTTCCAGCCGGAAGAGCAGCCCCTGGCCATCCAGCTATTTGGAGCCAATCCGGAGGTGATGCTTGAGGCTGCCAGGATTGTGGCCGAAGAATGCCACCCCGATCTGCTGGATGTCAATTTTGGCTGTCCGGCCAAGAAAGTCGTGGCAAAAAACGGCGGGGCGGCGATCTTGAAGGACCTTGGGTTGACTCGGGAGATTATCGAAGCAGTCGTAGCGGGGGCAGGTTCAACGCCGGTATCGATCAAGATGAGGACAGGATGGGACGACCGCAGTCCGGTCTATTTGGAGGTCGGTCGGATTGCTCAAGAGGCCGGGGCAGTGGCGGTTTGTCTGCATGCCCGAAGTCGCGCCGGGGGGTACGCTGGAGAGGCGGACTGGTCGGCGATAAGGAAGCTCAAAGATGCGGTCGGTATCACGGTGATTGGGAATGGTGATGTTGCTTCGGGAGTGGACGCGGCTCGGATGATTGAGACGTCCGGCTGTGTTATGGTTATGATTGGTCGTGCTGCAATTGGAAACCCGCTGATCTTTGCTCAGGTGAATCAGTACCTCCATGACGGCACAATGATCGACCCTCCGTCACTGGAGGAAAAAGTATGTTTGGTAATGGATCATGCCGGTATGATGGTAGAGGAATACGGCGAGAGTCGGGGCGTTATGATGATGCGGAAACACCTCGGGCTGTACGTCAGGGGATTTGTTGGCGCTTCTGAGATGCGAAACCGTCTGGTGCAAACCAAAACGCTTGATGAAATTCGGGTAATCTTCTCCGAGTATATTGCGCTGCAAACGACAAGGGAAGATGATGACTCCGACAAGCGGTAGCGTTGCCGGATTGTCAAAAGCTTGCTATTGACAATCCGGTCGCCTATATTGGCTGACAAATTTGAAACATGCAAATTTAAGGTGTTGTAATGAAAACTTTTATTGTTGCACTTCAAAAGGGTGGAGTGTTAGTCCCGGCATCGTTTGAACTGATAACGGCAGCCAAAGAGCTTGGCGGCGAAATCATTACCGCAATTCTGGCTGACGATGCGGCACCGCTTGCGCAGGAGTTGGCTTCGCGGGGTGCTGGTAAGGTTCTGGCCGTCTCCGCTTCCGGTCTGGCTCATCTAAACGAAGAGGCCTACGTCAAAGTGCTGGCCGAACTGATCGGTCGTGAAACGCCCGACCTTGTAATTGGACCGGCGACATTCTATGGAAAAGCTCTCTTTGGTCGTCTTGCCGCCAAAGTTGGTGGCGCGATGGCTTCCGATGTCAGCAAGATTAGTCTACAGGGAGAGCAGCTGGTTGCTACTCGGTTGCAGTATGGCGGTTCAGTGGTAGCCGATGTTGTCAACAACGCTGACCAACCGTTCTTTGTGACTGTTCGCCCCAAGATTTATCCCGAGTCGAAGGATGGTGACGGTGAAGTGGTCAGCGAAGCAGTTGACGACGCGCTGGTAGCTGCCGGGTCGGTTGTCAAAGAGGTTAAGATCGAATCTTCAGGGGCGGTTAGTGTTACTGAGGCCGATGTTATCGTTGCGGCTGGTCGTGGTATCAAAGGAGAAGAGAATCTTCCGATGGTTAACCAATTGGCCGAGTCGCTGGGTGCTGCCGTGGGAGCCTCACGCGCGGTTATCGATGCCGGTTGGCTGCCGTATTCAGCCCAAGTGGGACAGACAGGGAAGACGGTCAATCCAAAACTGTATATCACTCTTGCTATCTCCGGTGCGATTCAACACCTGGTTGGGATGAGAACATCCAAAACAATTGTGGCGATCAACAAAGATAAGGATGCGCCAATCTTCAATGTCGCCAACTACAGTATTATTGGCGATGTGTTCGAGGTGGCTCCGGCACTGACAAAGAAATTTCGAGCCGAGTTGAAGGCTTAGTAGAAACATCTCCGATATCGAAATAGAAAAGGCGCTGCCGTCCTTGTGGTCGGCAGCGCCTTCTGCATTAATGTCTGTCAGTGATTTTTATGGCAACGGGGCGACAATAATAGTGTCAACCGCCTGAGCAGAGCCGCAATCGTTTGTTACCACCAGGGAGACCTCAAAAGTACCGTCGTTCAGGTTGTAGAGGTGGATTGGGTGCTGATCATTGGAGGTTGCCGAACCATCGCCGAAATCCCACAGCCAACTGAGAATCGTTCCGGTTGATTGGTCGGTGAAAGTTACCGACAGAGGAATCTGGCCGGAATCCGGTACTGCGGCAAAAGCTGCCACTGGTATCGCGTCAGACACGGTGATGTATTGAGGCTGCAGTAGTGTGTCGACGCCGCAGGAGTCAGACACTACCAGCCGGACATCAAACTGGCCCGCAGTCGTGTAGGTGTGGGCGGGGTTTTGTTCGATGGAAAGAGCTGAGCCATCACCAAAGTCCCACTCCCAACTGAGAATCTCGCCGAGTGATTGATCTACAAAGTCTGTTATGAGACTGTCACAATCGGAAGTATAGGTTGCCGCAAAGAGGGCAGTAGTCGTGTACGCATTGATGTAGTCGGCTGTTACAACCGAATCCTCTTTGCCATTGGTAGCCCAGGTGACTAGCTTCACGGTATAGGCGCCGGCAGTGTCGTAAGTATGCGACGGACTCTGGAGTGTAGATGTTACGTCATCTCCGAAATCCCAATTCCAGGAAACGATGTCTCCAACTGATTCGTCAGTGAAGTCGATGGCGAGAGGAGTACACCCGGCTACGGTCGTGGTCGTGAAGCGCGAGATAGGAGGCAGGCTGTCGAGTTGTTCAATCGACTCTTCCAAGAGCGCTTGGACAAAGGTGGCGTTATGGATTCCTCGTGAGCCATCCAGGCGATGCAGCAGATAGTTATATAAGATACGAGCGGCGTCGGCCGGAATAGTCGAGTCAGGAAGAATGGCCAACCCGGTTGGATCGCTCGGGTCAAGATAGGCACGGTATTTCAGCGCAGTTTCCAGTTGGCCAGTCAGTGAGTCGATGGAGTCAATTCGGTTGTAGGTGGCAGACTGGATTGTGTAGAAATCGGTAGCGTCGTCATGGCAGTCCACGCACGGCGTTACGAATTGGGAAGTATCGGTTTCATTGATCTGTTGCAGGCGGAAAGTATGTTCCCCGAATGTGTAGCCACGACCTTCGTTATAGTGACAGCGGAGGCAGCCGTGTTGGGCGATAACAATCTCGTGAGAGTTCTCAACAGCAGTGACGCCGAACCGGTAACCACCCTTGCCCGAGAGAACATCGGCCTGCCCACTATGGTGGGGTCCAAAATCGCCGGTGAGCGTAATCTCGGCATCAGTCATCACCGGTGGATTGGCGGCCTGATGGCAGTGAACACACATATTGGACCGACCCATCGCGTAGATCGAATCATTGGCCAGCCGAACAAAATCTTGTCGGGCCCGGAGAGGTGTGTCACTCCAGGTGCCATATTCCCCGGTGTGCTGCTCGTGGCAGGTGAAGCAGACAATGACGTTGTAACCGTCGATCGTAAACGACAGGCTGTCAAACGTGGTGAGGAAACCTTCGTGAGTGTGGCACTCGTCGCCGCAGGCCATGACATCGTAGGAGACACCATTGAGATCAGCAAAGGCATCAAGGAAACGGTCCGAAGCATGAGCGGAATTTGTCCACTGAGCACGTGGTCGCAGGAAGCGATTGTCATCATCGGTGTGACATCCCACGCAGTTGGCTTTGCTTAAGGAAGTGTCAATGACCGTGATGTAGTTGTCTTCGGTTACCAATTCATCACAGCCGGGGAGGAACAGCGACATGACTATGGCGATTGCAAAAAATATTGACAGGATTCTTGGGCCGTTCATAAGATTCTTCCGGATTTTCAGGTTCAGGCTATTATACACCGGACCGCTACCGAGGTCAATTGTTTATTTGGCAACCGGTTACGTCTGCGGCTCGGACGTGTCGCTGAGATTTTGAAATTCATCCTCCTTCGGATCAACATGTTACGGTCAAGGATTTGGGCGACCTGTCGAAAAACAGAGAAAGGGAAATCGCACACAATAATGGAGATATTATGTCACTATTGATTGAAGTACTGGAATGGATAGACCCAGCCGGGACCGAGATGATCCACCGGCTTCCGCAGGAAGGTTCGGCAGATTTCAAGTGGGGGGCACAGCTGATTGTCCGCGACAGCC
>DAOUUR010000081.1 GCA_030668045.1 bacterium | reverse complement strand
GTCGCGAGCAAATCCACACCGACCGGAGGAACTATCATGTTGAAAAAAACTATCCTTAAACTCACAATCAGCACCCTCGCGTTGCTGTTGGTAAGCATTTCAGTCGCTCAGGCCGACGACCAGACCGTTCGGTTCGCAATTATCGGTGATCGGACCGGAGATGCACAGGAAGGCATCTACGCGCAAATCGTTGCCGAGATTGAACGATTGAAGCCCGACATCATCCTGACGGTAGGGGATATGATTGAGGGCTATACCGAAGATAAGGCCATTCTGAACTCGGAATGGAATGAATACATGGAGTTGATCAGCCCGCTTTCGGCGCCGATCTACTACACACCCGGCAATCATGACATCTTAAACGATGCGATGGAAGATGTCTGGCGGCAACGGATAGGCAACCCGTACTATTCGTTTGACTACGGCGGCATTCATTTTGTCATTCTCGATAACGCCCGGTGGATCTCAAGCGAGGAACTTTCCGCGGAGCAATTGGAATGGGTCAATGACGACCTGCAACAAAACCAAACTGCTGCCCACACGTTTGTATTTTTTCACAAACCGTTCTGGTGGGACTCGGTTGCCGAAGGTAAACCCGACACGCTGCACACATTGTTTGTCAAGCATGGTGTCGACGCTGTTTTCTCCGGTCATTTTCATGAGTACTTCAGTGCCGAATACGATGGCATCACCTACACGACGATTGGCTCTTCGGGTGGAGACACCGACCCGTCGCCGACCGGACTGTTTTACCATTTCGCCTGGGTAACGGTTAACGAGTCAGGCTTGCACATCGCGCCAATCAAAATGGGCAGTGTGCTACCATGGGATGAAATCTCTGTTGCCGATCGGAAGATATTCCGTCCGGTCAAATATCAGGGCATCTCAGCGGTGAACGCCGCGCTGGTCCAACCCGACCTGACTGTCAGTAGCGCCGTTGTCACCATGCGGGTCGATAATCGGCTCACCGATTTCCCGGTCGAGGACACGCTCCGCTGGAACATACCGGATAACTGGACGGTCGAACCATCGAATATGCCCGTCGCGATTGGTCCGGGTGATACAGCCACTTTCGATTTCAACGTCGCCTCTGTGGGACCGGTCTATCCAATCCCGCAAGCCTCGATCAATTTCACCTACGCCGAAGGTAAGAACGTGACCGCCACCGGCCAACTCAGGGTCACCCGTGAAACTTCTTGCTACCGGGCAATGTCGGCTCCGGTTATCGATGGTGTTGTTTCCGAAGAAATCTGGCAGGACCCGGCGACACGTCTATTTAGTCCCGATGGAGGTGACATGACTATCGATCCGGTTAGATTCTATTTTGCCTTCGACGAGGACAATCTCTATCTGGCCGCCTATTGCGAGGAGACGAAAGTTGATTCTATCCGAGCTACCGTGACCGAACATGATGGCACCATCTATGGCGAAGATTGTGTCGGCTATTTTCTGCAGCCCGATCCCGACACCGCCGTTGCTTACCAAATATATTTCAATCCACTGGGAACGGCTTTTGATCTGTCGATTACGATGAACCCCGAGCAGGGCTACCCCGACTTTGATTTTGACTGGACTGGCGTTTACGATGTTAGGACATCGCGCGGTGATGGCCACTGGTCGCTTGAGGCCAGGATCGGTCTGGACCAGTTTGGGGTTACCGCCGAAACGGGACGCGATTGGCGGCTCAATTTCCGACGCAAACAGAAGCGACTTGACACCGCCGGTGACTGGCAGGTGCCGATAGACGCTGACCCGGCCACCTATGGCCGGCTAGTCTTCCGGTAGCGAGATTCTCAACGGACCGATCGACGCTTGTTGCATCGACCGATACTATGTATATTCAACACGTTCCTTGCACCTGAATGAGCACGATGAAACGACGTGAGTTTCTAAAAAAAACCGGACAGGCGGTCGCCCTGGCCGCTGTGACAGGCGGCACCGGGTTGGTTTTCCACAACCGGGAGACAGCCACTGCTAACGCTCCGATTGTGAAGAGTGTCGATTTTGAGATCCCCCCGGACAAGTCTCTGCCGCCGGTAGTACTTGCCAACAATACCGATCCAATCGTCGCTCTCAACTCAGCCCTTGATGCCATAGGTGGAATAAAACGATTTATCCAGCCGGGCGAACGAGTAACAATCAAGCCGAACGTTGGCTGGGACCGCACGCCCGAGCAGGCGGCCAACACCAATCCGCTGCTGGTCGGCGAGATGGCGCGACTCTGTCTTGAAGCCGGGGCCGCAAAAGTGATCGTCACCGATGTTACCTGCAATGAAGCCCGTCGTTGTTTCCTTCGTTCCGGAATAAGGAACGCTGCGGAAGAGGCCGGCGCTGATGTCATCCTCGCACAGCCTGATGATTTCCTGATGACTAACATAGGCGGGGAACTTCTGACGACCTGGCCGGTGCTGAAACACTTCATCCATTGTGACCGTCTGATCAACATGGCAATTGTCAAACACCATTCGCTATCGTCATGCACCCTCGCCATGAAGAATCTCTACGGCATGATCGGAGGACGACGCAATCAGCTGCATCAACAGATCGACCAATCGATTGTCGATCTCGCTTCATTCGGACGTCCGACCCTGACGGTTATTGATGCCACCCGCGTTCTCCTGCGCGGTGGACCAACCGGCGGGTCACTGGATGATGTCGCTATCGAAAATTCTGTCATATGCGCCACCGATCAGGTTGCCGCCGACTCCCGCGCCTGTGAATTCCTCGGCCTCGAAGGTAACCAGGTCAGCCATATCGTTCTTGCCGATAAAATCGGACTTGGTTCGCTGGACTATCGATCTATAGGTTACAAAGAGATCGCCTGATGACAGCCCGCACTGCCCGAAATCTTCGCCGCATCTCGCAGGTTGTGTTCTTCCTGATCTTCCTCTGGTTGATCCTGAAAACTACATTTGAGGTCAGCTTCAATCCGTCTGATCCATCAGAGATCATGCTGCCATATCCGGTATCAATCGCCCTGGAGTTTGATCCGCTGACGGCTCTGGCTACTCTTCTTTCCACCGGCACCCTCTATGAAGGTTTGCTATGGTCATTGGTGATTCTCATCCCGACTATTTTCATTGGCCGTTTTTTCTGCGGTTGGGTCTGTCCATTGGGAAGTCTCAATAACTGGGTGTCGGAAATTGGCTCGGAACGAAAATCACGCAAAGGCACCAGGATCGTTGAGTCGAATCGATATAAAAAGTACCAACGGATCAAATACTATGTGCTGCTTGTTTTTCTCGGTGGCGCTATCACCGGCGTGTTACAGGTCGGCCTGCTTGATCCGTTACCACTTCTGGCCCGATCACTGGGCACCGCCGTGCTGCCGATGCTCCACACAGCGGCGCTGGGAATCCTAGGCTTGTGCAAAGATACCGGTTTTCCCCCGATCATGAACAGCGCGCAGTTTGCCTACGATCTGATCGCTCCGGTGATGCTACCATTCCGACAGGCTCATTTTCATGGGATCATAACAATCGGTCTGTTCTTTCTGATTATACTCGTTCTCAACCGAATCTTCACTCGCTTCTGGTGTCGCGCGATCTGTCCGCTGGGAGCGATGCTTGGCATCTTCTCACGTTACGCAATTTTCGGATTGAAAAAGGACGAATCCTCCTGCGATCAATGCAACCTCTGCCTGGTGTCGTGCCAGGGAGCGGACAATCCCAATATTGGTTCCAAGTGGCGGCAACCGGAATGTCATCTCTGTCTGAACTGCCAGGCTTCGTGTCCAAAAGGGTCACTCAAGTTTACTTTCTTCCCCAATCAGAAAGCAACAAAGGCCAACCCTGTCGGTACGCCAAAGGTTGATATCACGCGCCGAAAGACGGTCGCTTCGGTCGTTGGCGGCCTGGCTCTCTTTCCGTTATTCCGGTCCGGTGATGCGTTCAAGGTCAACGCCAATCCGTACATGATTCGCCCCCCGGGAGCAACGCCGGAGGAGGATTTCATTGCTCGCTGTATTCGTTGCGGCCAATGCATGCGGGTCTGCCCCAACAACGCCCTGCACCCGACTCTGCTGGAGGCCGGTCTTGAAGGTATGTGGACGCCGATCCTTATAGCCAAGATCGGCTACTGCGAACCATCGTGCACTCTGTGCGGCCAGGTCTGCCCAACCGGCGCTATCGCGGAGTTGACAATGCAGCAAAAGGTTGGCGACAAAGAAGTTCCACCCAATCGAATCGGGACGGCGTTTGTTGATCGCGGCCGTTGTCTGCCGTGGGCGATGGCTACACCTTGTATCGTTTGCGAGGAATGGTGTCCAACCTCGCCAAAGTCTATCTATTTCAAGAACGAGATCATAACCGATAGTCGAGGCAAAGAAGTCGCGGTGAAACGCCCCTACGTTGATGCCGCTCTATGTACCGGTTGTGGAGCATGCGAGTTTGCCTGTCCGGTAAGCGACCGCCCGGCGATCTATATTACTTCGGTTGGCGAATCACGTTCGACAGAAAACCAGATTCTCCTGAAGAAAAAGCCATCCCCGCCCCAACAGCAGACTTAGCTTTCTTATCCGGGCCGACCAATAACTATCGAACAGACCAGAGTAACACCCGTCACCACCGACAGGGAAATCAACAGTGCGGACAGGCCAATTATCGGAAGCAGAATAGTTGTTGCGGCCAGCGCACCTATTGCCGAACCAATCAACTCCACAGCATAACCAAGTCCGCGATTACGAAGCGAACGGCCGTAATAGTAACGATTGGTCGCTGCCACAAAGAGCCCGCCGGTCGCCAGAGCGGTGACGAACAAAAAGCCAATGTGGTAGATGAGCAGAACATCGGGTTGAATGTTTCGGAACGTATGAGAATACCAAAGCCCCGCAACCAGAAGCGTGACCAACGAACCGATCTCAACACCAAAGTCGCCAGCCTTATGCGCAAAGTACGTTCCAATCGACAGCCCAAGCATGAATACACCGATGAGAATTGCAACCTCCGAATATAACGAACCGGCGACTGACTGATGAACGTAGAACGCTATCAACTCGAGACTCAGCGATACGATCCCGGCCACTACGTAAACGAACAAGCCGAATGTCCGGCGTCGCATGCCAGACCACACAGTAGCCGCCAGCATGATTGCAAGAATACCACCGATCACATACGGCACCGTCCGACCCGAAAACATCAGAGCGATAAATCGTCGGTCGAAGCTCTCCGGTGATGCCCGGTAGTATGCCTGATAGTGCGGCAGGATCGGTCGATCGAGACTGTTGCTCAAGTTTGCGTCGTTGAGTGCCGCCCACAGTCGGTCGATCTTCAGTGGGTCGAGTCGATCAAACAAATAGCTGTCGCTGACATACCGAGGCTGGTAAGGCAAGCTATCAATACATGCAATAATCGAGTCATACTCTATATCGAAGCAATCATTGTCCGATGCCAGCAACAGTGTCGATGCTCCGGGCCAGATCGTCACATGGTCAAAGGAACTTCGCAACACGTTGAAAATCGGGCCAAGTAGTTGTTTCGTTTCGGTCGTAACGTAACGGTCGGTATCATATCGAGTCGGAAGAAGCAGCACGCCGTTTGTTTTCATAAGTAGTTTCAACGCTGCCATAAACTCACTGGTGATGATTCCGCTAACCCGATAGGTACCCGGCTCCCCGACATCAAGAATGACAACGTCATACTTGGTCAGTTCGGACATACGTGTGGCAAACCGCGCCACGTCACTTTCCACTTTGAAGACTCTACCGTGGGAGGGGACAATATCTACCAACCCTGCGCTCAGTTTCGCACGGGGATCAATCGCTGTAATATGTAATCCCGGCAACGAGTCGGCCAACTGTGCAATACCAAACTCCGCTCTGCCGATCAGAAGTACTTCGCA
Organism: bacterium; assembly: GCA_030668045.1. Lineage (GTDB taxonomy): Bacteria > Zixibacteria > MSB-5A5 > GN15 > FEB-12 > DAOUUR01. Next base: position 2,294 of record DAOUUR010000081.1, on the reverse strand, counting down.
TTCATCCTCAGGAATGTATATCAACGGCGGTATGAGAAGATTCTCAGCTGCCTGTACGTCCGGAGACGTTGCTTCAACCACATTGTCGGTCAGTAAAATGACCGAGCTATCGCGCGTTAGAATCGTCTGGTGACTGTACGGTGTATCAAAGGACGTTTCCACCGAATACGAATCATACTTGAAGCGATCAATTGCAAGATCAGCATTGAAGACGATAACTACCACCAACAAACCGACGGCGACAATTCCATGGACGAACTTCTGTCGCGACGATGGTCTTCTCTCATTGGTGAACAGCGCAAGAACAATTACCAGCAAGGCTATTGCTACCGCCGTCTCCAATGTTGAAAGGATATTCCCCGCCAGAACGACGGCCACCGCCCCGGCAGCAAACGCACCAATGCCTTCCCAGAGGTAAACTGTTACGATTGAATCGCCGGTGACGCTACCCTCGCGCGCTATGGAAGAAAACAGCCAGCCGGAGAACATCCCGATTGGAAACATTGCTATCACCGATATTAGCGCCGCCGTGCTGAGTGGAATTAGTTCGCCGACCACATCGGTGAGGAGAAGGGGGACAAGGCGTGTGACTGCGATCATGACCGGCAGAAGTATTGACGCCGCCAGAAACAGCGCCGTCGTTACCGTCGGTCGTTTTGATCGACCGCCCAGAGTCGCGCCTATCGCTACCCAGATCAACCAGCCGAAAAGCGAAGTGCCAATAATCAACTCACCACCATGCAGCGATGAAATCAGTTCGCGCAGCAGCAGTACCTGGCCGCCTGTCGCATACACCCCGAGTAGAAAAGCTCTACGTCTCATTTAGAACCGACCGGGGATCTCCCGATTGCACTCGTTGCAACGGTTGCCGTTTAGGTTGTTCTGCACTATCCGGTATCCGCGACGCTGGATGAGAATCTGACCGCATTTGGGACAGTAGGTTGATTCGGCGTGATGACCCGGTACGTTTCCGAGATAAACAAACTGCAGTCCCTCGGCCTTACAGATCCCCAATGCTCGCTCAAGAGTTCGTTGAGGTGTGGCAGGAAGGTGGCGCAACAGGTACTGAGGATGAAAACGTGAGAAGTGGATCGGTGTGTCGACGCCAAGGTATTTCTTGATCCATCGAGCCAGGTCCCGAAACTCCGCGTCTGTGTCGTTGAGCGTCGGCACAACCAGATAGACCAGCTCAAGCCAGATGCCAGCAGTTTTCATTTGGATCAATCTATCAAGAACCGGCTTGAGTTCACCGCCAACGATATCGCGATAGTAATCCTCACGTATTGACTTCAGGTCGACTTTGATGGCGTCCAGTTGCCGGATCAAATCTGCCAGCGGTTTTTCCTCAATGTATCCGCCGGTAATCATCACCGACTTGATTCCGTTCTTCTGACCTAACTCCGCCGTATCGTACATGTACTCATAGTAGATGATCGGTTCAGAGTAAGTGTATGCAATAGTAGGAATCCGGCGTGACTTGCAGACGTCAACAAGCGAGGCAGGAGGAATGTCGAGATTGTCCGTCTGCTCGGGGCGCGACTGTGAAATCTCCCAGTTCTGACAGAACTTACAGTTGACATTACACCCTGCGGTCGCCAACGAAAGCGCGGCAGTGCCTGGATAAAAATGATAAAGCGGCTTTTTCTCGATAGGATCAATGTTGAAAGCGCATGGTAAACCGTAAACCAGCGTGATGTACGTATCACCTCTGTTCTCTCTTACGCCACAATAGCCGCGCTCCAGATCAGTAACCCGACAGTGACGCGGACAAAGCTCACACTCTATGCCGCCACCCTCAAGCTTCCGGTAATAGCGCGCTTCGACCGTTGAGAGTTGTTTGGTAAAATCGAACGCGCACGCATTCTCAACGCCACACATAAACTCCGGCAACAACTCCGTATGCGAGGCCGCCATCGCCGCAGCTCCGCATCCGACACACCGCATAAAAGTCCGTCGCTTCATCAGAAAAGCTTCCCCTCTTTGGCGTTACCGATATCGTCAATATCAAGAACCTGAAGATCGATATCGTCCAACTCGGCAATTCCCAAGCCGATCTCTGCGGCAGTCTTCAAATATTGTACCGGACGCTCGACCTGGGCCAGCGGTGGGTGATCGTTTGCTGCGCGGATATGTTCCAGGATTTCAAGTCCAACACGATCAGCCGCCACCGGATCGGTCGCTATCACCAAGCCACTATAATAGTGAAGATAGCTGCCGACATACGCCGGCCCGCCATTGTATTGAATCTTTACAGCGTCAATAATGGTCAGGCGATTTTTTGATCTGATCGGTGC
>DAOUUR010000022.1 GCA_030668045.1 bacterium | reverse complement strand
GACCGAAGCGGCTACCCCTCCGGCCTGTCGCTTGAGGAGATGCACATCTACTCCAAAATCGTGGCCATCACCGACTGTTTTGACGCCATGACCACCGAACGAGTGTATCAAAAGGCAATCGACACCTACCCGGCATTGCGAATCATGTTGTCGTTGAATAATCATTTTGATGAAACCGCTCTGCGTGCTTTTGTCGCCCTGATGGGTCCCACCGGGCTCACCGACGTCTAACAGGCAAGTCTGGCTCCAAGACTCAGATCACGCAAGCCCGCCAATCATTCCTGTTGCCAACAGCTCGACGCCAGCTTATGATTACCAACACACCACGATCATAAGGAGACAATGCCATGTCCAAATACTTGCTGTTGGCGCTCTGTGTAACACTATCGGCAACATCGTGCGTTCACGCCGATGACTGGCTGACCTATTACGAAAAGTCTGACTATCTTGAAACCCCCCGCTATAACCAAACCATAGAGTACTGCCGAAAACTGGCCGACCACTCCGACATCCTCACCTATACCACCTTCGGCACCAGTCCCCAGGGACGGTCGCTGCCGCTACTCATTCTCGATAAAGATGGTGAGTTCGACCCAACCGGAACGAAAACCTCAGGCAAGGCTATCCTTCTCTATCAGGCCGGAATTCATCCCGGCGAGATAGAGGGCAAAGATGCCGGCCTGATGTTCCTCCGTGATATCGTTGTGCACGGAAAATATATGGACATGCTCGACAGTGTCATAATCCTGTTCATTCCGATATTCAGTGTCGATGGTCACGAACGGTTCAGCGCTTACAATCGGATCAACCAGAACGGCCCCAAAGAGATGGGTTGGCGCGTCACAGCGCAGAATCTCAACTTGAATCGCGATTTCCTCAAAGCCGACACCCCCGAAATGCGCTCGTGGCTGAAGTTCTATACCCGATGGCTGCCCGATTTTTCAGTCGATCTCCACACCACCAACGGCGCTGACTATCAGTATGTCATCACCTACGCTATCGAAGCGAATACCAACGTCGCTCCCGCTCTGGCCGATTGGACAACCAACGAATTTATCCCGGCTATCACAGGCAGGATGGAGAAAGCCGGCTTTCCGTTTATTCGATATATCGTCCCGAGGAAACGTCACGATGTCACCAGTGGCCTCATCACCTGGACCGGTTCCCCGCGATATTCCAACGGATACGGCGCGGCCCAGAATCGGCCGTTCATGTTAATCGAAACCCACATGCTCAAGAGTCACCAGCAGCGGGTTGAATCGGTTTATGCCCTGATGACACAGCTTACAGCCTATGTCAACAAGAACGCTGGCACCCTCAAGGAAGCCGTCCGCCTCAGCGACCAGCAAACCGCCACCGATCTGGCGGGAAGCTACTATCCGCTCCGGTTTCAACGTACCGATGACAGCGTCATGATTGATTTTCTCGGTGTCGATTTTCATTTTGAACAATCCGAAATCTCCGGCACCGATCGCGTCATCTGGGGAACGGAGAAAAAGACGTACCACATTCCATTCTTCTACAACAATATCCCCTCCGACTCAGTCCTGATGCCATACGCCTACCTGATTCCGATGGAGTGGCAGGAACTCATACCGATCATTAAGTTGCACGGCATCAAGATAGATGTTCTGGCCGTGACCGCCGACTCCGGGACCATCGAGGTAGAGACATACCGCCTCCGCGATCCAAAATGGGAAACAGATTCATACGAAGGACGCCATCAACTCAAAGTTACGGTGGAGAGATCGGTCGAGAAAAGATATTTCCCGTGCGGCACTGCGGTGATCAGAGTTAACCAACGTACCAACCGTTTGATCGCCCACCTGCTGGAACCAAAGGGGCCGGACTCGTTTGTTTCGTGGGGATTCATGGACGCCGTGACCGAACGAAAAGAGTACGCCGACAGCTACGTGTTGGAGACGTTGGCAAGAACGATGCTGGCCGAAGATTCTGCACTGTCGGTTGAGTTCTGGGAAAAGGTTGAGACCGATTCTGTCTTTGCCGCTAGTCCGCGGGCGAGACTGTATTTCTTCTATGAACGCTCTCCCTACTATGATCAGAATGTCGGCCTCTACCCCATCTATCGCGTAATGACACCAACCGAGCTTCATTTGCAGTAGTCTTTTGGCTATCGGTCGGGTGGCCCACCTTTTAAGGTGGGTTCCTCCTGAAATAATCTTTTGCCGGGTGCCCCATCCCCTTGGGGTGGGATGAGTCTCGTAGGTCAGGTTGCTCGCCAACCTGACACCGGCGGCACTGGAGGCTCAAAACAGGCTTGCCTGCTATAGACACGCCGGGGGTGGTGGCCCCAATGGTACACCGAACAGGTAATCCACTAAGTATGTAATATCGGATATATTGATTTGCTCGCCTTCGTCACCATTGGCGTTGCCTTCATTAGGGCACGGTGGTGTCGGTCCCAGCGGCACTCCGAATGAGTATTCAACCAGATATGTAATATCCGATATGTTGACTTGCTCTTCGGTATCTCCATTAGCATTGCCGCGCAGACCGATGCAACAGCAGGCGTCACCGGGTGGAATGCTGTTTGCATCTTCCTGACCCGGATTGGCCACATCGGGGCAGTTGTCAATCAACCCACAGACGCCGTCCCCATCTATGTCATTGGTGGCATCGGTGGGACAGGGATCACCACCGTCGCAGAGACCGTCGGCATCGGTATCAGTACCATCGTTGCTGGGATCAAAGTCTGAAAGCGGTCCGAAGCCATCAACCCCGACCGAACAATCATTGCATCCATCGGCATCAACGTCCTGACAAATGTATGGGTCAAGCGGGTCGGTATCGAAGCCATCAGCTACACCGTCATTGTCATCATCCGGATCAGCCCAATCGGGGTCACCATCGCCATCAGTGTCGGTGGCTGGTTTATCCCAGCGGGCAATATAGGAAGCAGCCTTCTCACCGGCGGTTGTGAAATATCCCCCGGCGATAAGATCATCGGAGTAAATCGTAAGTGAGAGTGCCCAATCATTCATTCCCGAACCTAACGGCCGCCATGTCGAACCATCCCAACGGGCGATGTAATTGGCTGCAACGCCACCGGCATTCGTGAAATTTCCTCCGACGATTAGCTCACTGTAGTAAACCGTCATTGATTGGACATAACTATTCATCCCCGCGCCGAGCGTTTGCCATGTCGAACCATCCCAGAGGGCAATATTATTGACAAGAATTCCACCAGCCTGCGTAAAACTTCCCCCGGCGATTAGCTTACCGTTGTAGATCGACAGGGAGCGAACCCGGCCATTCATCCCTGAGCCGAGCGGCTGCCATGTCGAACCATCCCAGCGGGCTATATTGTCTGCAGTGGCCCCACCAGCAGTTGTGAAATATCCAGCGACTATTAACTCGCCGTCATAGACCGTCAGGGCTTCAACCCGATCACTCGTTCCCAGGCCAAGCGGTTGCCATGTAGCTCCATCCCAGCGGGCAATAGAATTGGCGGCAACTCCACCGGCGGTCGTGAACTCCCCACCGGCGATTAGGTCACCGTTGTAAATCATAAGGGACCAGACCCAGTTGTCCATCCCCGAGCCGAGCGCATACCAAGCCGAACCATCCCAGCGGGCAATGCGATTGGCTGTGACCCCACCGGCGGTTGTGAAGTATCCTCCGGCTATCAGATCACCGTCGTAGACCGTCAGACAGAGCGGCGCGGTGCTCAACCCCGATCCAAGAGGCTGCCATGCAGAACCATCCCAACTCGCGATACGATTAGTGGCAACCCCGCCGGCTGCCGTGAAATCTCCACCGGCGATCAGGTCCCCGCCGTAGACCGTAAGCGATTGAACCCCGTCATTCATGCTCGAACTGAGCGGTTCCCATGCAGCGCCATCCCAGCGGGCTATGTAATTGACAGCAACCCCACCGGCCGGTGTGAACTCTCCCCCGGCGATCAGTTCATCATTGTGGACCGTCAGAGTCGGGACATCACTATTCACCCCGGAGCCGAGCGGTTGCCACGCCGAACCATTCCAGCTAGCGACATGATCAGCAACGCCTCCACCGGCGGTGGTGAAACGTCCCCCGGCGATCAGCTCATCGTTGTAAATTGTCAGAGAGTGAACCCAATTATCCACTCCTGAGCCAAGCGGTTGCCACGCCGAGCCATTCCATCGGGCAATACGTCTGGCGGCAACTCCACCGGCGGAAGTGAATCGTCCTCCGGCGATTAGTTCGCCGTTGTAAACCGCCAGGGAGTGGACGTAATTGTTCATCCCTGAGCCAAGTGGTTGCCAGATCGAACCATTCCAGCGGGCGATATAGAAACCGTTGACCCCGCCAGCGACATTAAACATTCCGCCCGCGATCAACTCACTGTTGTAGATTCCCAGTGAGAATACCCAACCATTCATCCCCGAGCCAAGTGGTTGCCAGCTCGAGCCGTTCCAGCGGGCGACGCGGCTGGCCGCAACACCACCGGCAGTCGTAAAATATCCAGCGGCTATCAGTTCGCTGTTGTAGATAGTCAGGGACGAAACGTAATTGTTCATCCCTAACCCAAGTGATTGCCAGGTAGCACCATTCCAACGGGCGATATAATTGGCAGCAACCCCACCGGCAGTAGTGAACCATCCAGCGGCGATCAACTCGCCGTTGTAGACCGTCAGGGACCAAACGTAATTGTTCATCCCTGAGCCTAGTGGTTGCCAAGCCGAACCATCCCAGCGAGCTATGTAATTGACAGCAACCCCACCGGCGGTCTCGAAATCTCCAACAGCGATAAGATAACCGCCGTAAACCGTCAGGGCACGAACAGGATTATTTGTCCCAACATCCGGAACGTCCAGGTCGTGCCAGTACTGATCGTCGGGATCGGATTCGACACTGTTCACCCCGGCTGGGGAAAGCAGAGGCTCGCCCGTCTCAGGATCAAGGCGGACATCAAATCCCTCAAGATCAAGCGAACCCTCAAATCCCGCCAGTCGGGCAGCCTCGATGTCAAATTGGCCGTCAGGTTTAAGAAAATCGGCAACCGATTGCTTGTTCAGCTCGGCTGGTGTCTCGGCCATGCCTGAAGCTGCAAGACAGATAAGGCAGATTGCGATTAGAATTGATCGGTTAGTCATGGTCTCTCCTCCGCAGATTACGTCCGTTCAGTTTCTGTGTGCTCAAAGCTCAAACTCAGGGTGACCAGACAATATAGCTGGAATTGTCGGCTTTGTCAACGGGGTTCTTACCCCCGAAATCCCCACCACATCACCCCTGAAAACCTGACCAGTTCCAATAGCAAAGGACAAATCCGTCATGACCGTCTGAAAGGAAACAACTCGATGTCATACACAAATTTACTACCAACCCACTACTGCGAAACCGAAAAATCACCAAACGAACCCATTTCCCCACAAACCGATGTATGTGAGGCAGTACCGGGGGATTTGTGGCCACAAAACGAACCCATTTTATGTTCTGCAGGGTCCTTAGGTCGCGCAAGTCGAAGATGCGCACGCCACGGCGCATCTTCGACCGTGGCGTGTGCCACTCAGCCTGATCCCTCAGCTTGATCCGATGGTCGGTTCTGCTATGGTCTCTATCAGGTCACAGGCAATTCAGTTTCAGACAAAAAAGAGGCGCGCGAGTCATTTTACAGACAGGCGCGCCCCCAAAGGAGAGGCGTTCAAGAACCTCAACAATAACCCGCCATCAGGCGAGTTGTTCTTCGGGTTGTTCAGCCATTTGGTTGACCTCGCCTGCGATCTTTCCAACATCGAGGAATATCAACAGTCTCGTTTCCTGTTTAGCGATACCATTGATATAGTCGGAACTGACCGTAGTTACAATATCAGGCGCAGGCTCGATTGTCGACTGAGGAATCTTGATAACCTCTTCAACCGAATCGACAATCATGCCAATCACATGACTATTCACATCGCATACCAGTATCCTGGTAGACTTATCCCATTCCAGCGGGTCGAGGCTAAACTTTGTCCGGAGATTGATAACCGGAATAACCTTGCCTCGAAGGTTGATTACACCTTCACAATAATGCGGTGCCTCAGGAACCTTGGTGATCTCGACCATCCGGTTTATCTCCTGAACCTTGAGGATGTCTATTCCAAACTCCTCATTCCCAAGGCGAAAGGAAACAAGTTGAATAAGATCGTCCAAGCTTCCAGTAGCAGTAGTTTCTGTTCTATTCATATCTTAATCCTCCGAAATAATTATGGGTATTCAGGGGATTGCCCTGCTGCTTAAGCAGTCATCTCCTTGGTGCCTTCAGAAATTTTGAACCGTCCCACAATCTCCTGGAGTCCATCAGCATTACGGCTCAGTTCTTCAGCCGCAGTTGCTGCTTGTCCAGCCCCTGCTGCTGATTCCTTAGTTGCAGCGGAAACCTGTTCAACATTTCTGGCGATCTGCTCGGCAGCCGCCGACTGTTCATCTGAGGCGGTTGCAATCTGTTGAATCATATCCATGATCCGCTGTGAACCACTTACAATCTCGGTAAGGCTGTTGCCGGCCTTGTCCGTAAGATCACGCCCGGTATCGACTTCTTTGATTCCGGTTTCCATTGAACTCACAGCTTCCTGCGTTCCCTGCTGGATACCCTTGATCATCTCGGTGATTTCACCAGTAGCCTGACCGGTCCTCTCGGCGAGTTTCCGAACCTCATCAGCAACCACTGCGAAACCGCGACCCTGTTCTCCGGCCCGCGCAGCTTCAATAGCTGCATTAAGAGCAAGAAGGTTGGTCTGATCAGCAATATCATCGATCACGCCGATGATTTCGCCGATCTGGTCAGCAGACGATGCCAGCTTGTTGATATTCTCGGCCGATTCGCGAACCACGATAGCGATTCTGTTCATCCCTTCAATAGCTTCCTGAACCACCTGACCACCGACTGTTGCTGTATCAGCGGAAGCTTTTGACCCCTCATTGGCTTCACCGGCATTTTTGGATGATTCGACGATTGTTGCCGTCATCTCCTCTACCGCCGCTGAAACCTGGGTTACCTGCTGTTCCTGGTTCTGAGCTCCTCTGGAAATCTGCTCAGCAGAAGAAGAAATTTCTGTTGCAGCAGATGCCACTTCAGTGGAGCTATTGCCGAGTTGTCTGACCATGGCTATGAGGTTGGTGATCATAGTGCTGAAGGAGTTGCCCAGCACATCCTTCTCGGATTTTGGCTCGACTGTAATGGTGAGGTCGTTTTTAGCAATCGACTCCGCCGCTCCCGCTAGCTCCTTCATATAGTCGATAAGCCGTCGGAAGGCTTCAGCCAGGTTCCCGATTTCATCTTGTGACTCAAGCTCGATCGTGTGATCAATGTCGCCTGTTGAAATTTCCTTGGCCACAAAAGCCATACGAGACACAGGGTTGGAGATGCCCCGGGCGATAACGAAGGCTATGAAAGCTCCCAGTAGAATAGCACCGGCGACAAATCCGATGGCCATGGTAATGGCCGAAGTCTGAGCAGCTAACATTTCGTCTCTTTGCCCTGAACGCAGATCATCAAGAGTGCTGACAGCTTCCCGGCCTGCCGCCACCATGGCCTCATCTGCCTTAAGCTGCCCTTCATTGAGACTGCGATATTTATTGAACCCGCTTTCGTAGTCGCGCACCGCGGCAATGATGGCATCAATCTGATCCAGGTTTACTTGCTGGTTCATTTTGGACCTGGTTGACTCACACTGTTCGACGAATTCATTAATCGTAGTTAAGACTGTTTCCGCATACTCATCGTTCTTGCGTATGATCCAGTTTTTTTCTGCCTGTCGGGTCTCCAACATGTACCTGAGCAGGCGGTTGGCATCGTCAGCCTTGCCCCAGCGTTCAGCAAGCTTGGCATGGACCACACCCTGGAGGAACTCCTCCTCCATCTTTTGTTTCTGCCCCTCCCTGAGCGCACCAGCTTCTTCATTGACTATTCGCGCTGCCGCCACCATGCCCTCCAGGGCGATTTCTGCTTCGTTACGTATTGTTACCCAGTCGTCAAACGCCGAGACGTAATCCTTGGTATAGCCACGTGCCTCTTCTATGGCTACGATATCATCCTGGTGCACAAAACGGGCTTTTGTTTCATCTGCCTGCGCGTACATCTTGTCAACTGTTTCATGTACTTGATCAACATACTTCTGGTCACCGCGCATGATGTAGTTTTTTTCCTGCTGACGGCAATCCTTGGCCCACTTGATGAGCCGGTTGGCGTCATCAGCATTCGTGACCATTTGCTCAACCGTTATCAGGCCGTTCCAGCCTACGTAGCCAATGGCTGTGGCCAGGATCAATACAGTTCCAAAGCCGATATACAGTTTCTTGGCAATTTTAAGGTTCTTCCAACTCATGATAACACTCCTTCTAATTCATCTCATTTCATTTCAGCCTTGTTGTTGATTCGCCCCTGTGTCTTTCCTCCTCCCTAAAATGCAACTTGGAAGTTCATCAGGAACTCATTATTGTCCACCGATGCTCCCTGTTCATTATGGATCTGATAATTCAATTGTATTTTCGTATATTTCTTATCAATGAAGAGATTGGTTCCAAGGGTGATCCGGTCAGTCCGGTTGTTGTCGATATCCACATCCAGATCATGCTGTTCATACCGGGCCAGCAATTGGATTTGCTGTAGAAATGGTGTTCCAATAGAGAACATGTGGCCACCCCAGAGATACCAGCTGCCTCGTTTGGTATCACCATGCTTGGAATGGATGTACTCTACTTCCACTATCTCTTGTCGCCATTTCCATGTCAATGAGCTTCCGACATCAACAAGCTTTTCCTTTAGCGCGTCAACTTCGTTGGTTTTGCCAAAATAGACGTTGGGCGCAATCTTGAACATGCCGGCGAGATCGATATCGGCACGGGCCACGAAATTCTTCGAGTTGTTTACATCCGAGGTGTTGATGCCCGAACCGTTGAACGCACCGGCGGTCAGTTTCAGGGAATAATCGCTGTTGAATTTCTGCCGGAATGACACAGTGGCACCGACATCACGATTGGTTCCCAACCCGGAGGCCATTGACCTGTTTACAAACGGCGTGGCATTAGCCGAGATCAGGAAATCCGTACCAAAAGGCGGCTTGTACTGCCCGACACTGAATGACCACTGGCGATGAGGGGAGATTACTACCTGCCCGTCCAGCAGCTTGGGTGTATTTGCAAACTCACCTTGAATCTTGATCTGGGCATAATCATTAATATCACCTTTTACAGTCAAGCGAGCCCGCTTTGAGATAAAGGTGGACGTTTCATCAGGTCCCGTGGCAAAATGTTCGTGTACTAAACCGCTGATGGCAATCGTACCATGCTTCACCGATGGGTTTGGCTTCGCTGCAGCGTTATTCTGCCCGACAGTCTGCTTGAGCATACTGTTTAACTGTGTTAGTTTCTCCGAGAGCTGCTGAAGATCCGGGCTCTGTTCCGGTGGTATGTAGAAACCGTCCTCATCTAAGGAAGCCAACTGCCTCCTGGTTTCGCCGGTCATTGTCCGAAGCAGTTCCAGCTCGGATCGGAGATATTCAATATCCTCAGCGATTGTTAACAGACCGGATTCAGTCGCCGAGGGTGTGGTTTTTGCTTTTGAAAGCATATCAACTTCATTACGAAGCGCTTTGACTTCCAACGCCAGTTGGGTCAGGAGAGGCTGATTGCCGGTTCCGACTGTTCCCTGCGGTGCCTGCTCTACTGTCTGACGCAATTCAGCGACCTCAAGCTTTTTCGCCTCGGTCTCGCTATCAACCATTGTCTTCAGAGTGGTCTCAAGCTTGCTGACCGCATCCATAAGTTGTCCGAAATCCTGTGTTCTTCCTGTGCTGCTACATATTAGCAGAACAAATAAGAACGGCAGACATCCCGAGAGAACAGTTTTAATCATCCAAACCTCCTTCTGAGTGGTCCTGGAATTGGAACTTATTCCGAGAGCGATAAACTACTCCCGATATTTCTATTCTTGTCTCTCTCGTAATTTTGGCTCCCTTTGTTTCTTGATTAAACTTGATCGGTACCCAATCATCGTAGTCGAGGGATTTTAATGGTACATATTTGGTATATCAAATCTATACCATCCCCCATGATGCTGACCTGTCAAGTAACTGCAGGGGAGGCGGTCGGTTAGGTTTTGTCGGCACATTGATGGGTTTCAGTCTCGGTTGCTGCAACTTCATTGGCTCCGGCTCGTACACTCTAATATGAAAAAGCAGAATCAAATGGAGGAGCGTATGAAGGTGTATGGGAAAATTGCGATGGTAGCTGTGGCCATCATGGTCGTGCTATCGTTGACAGTACAGGCGCGGCGCGGGGAAAAGCTGTCGGAGACGTATGATGCCAAGCAGTTGGTCAGGATCGAGACGGTTAGCGGTGATTGCACGATTACAAAAAGCACGTCCGGCAAAATCGAAGTTCAGGTCTTTGCATCGGTGCGTCCATCAGATGCGTTCGAGCCGATAATCAAGGAACGGGCCAATTCGCTGCGGTTGTCGGAACGGTTTTATGGTTCATCAAGCGGCAGTTCCGAGTGGGTCATCGCTATCCCCGAAGGTACGGAAATCCGGTTTGAGTCGGCCTCGGGCGATCTTACGATTGAAGAGATGGACGGCGAGTTTGAAGTCAGTACAGCGTCCGGCGATCTCAGATTCGAAGGATGCACCGGCGAGTTTGATTTCAATACGGCCTCGGGTGATATAGAAATGATCGATTGTACCGGCGACTTCAACCTGAACTCAGCTTCGGGTGATATCGAGACAGAAAATTGTAAGGGTGAGTTTGAAGTGGATGTGGCTTCCGGAGAGATCGATGTCAGAGGTGTAATTCTGGAGCATCCCAGTCATTTTTCCTCGGCGTCTGGTGACGTTCAGGTCATTCTCGGCGCTAGTCCGACCGAAGACCTCTCAGTCTCGACCGCATCCGGTAGTGTCGTGCTTGACTATAATGGTCACCCGATTGAAGGATATTTCGAGTTCACAAGCAGACAGCGACGTGGACAGATCGACTCACCGATTGATTTTGACGATGAGGAAACATTCCGGCGTCACGGTGAGCGGTATGTGAAGAAGGTTTTCACCAGAGGCAAGGACGCTCCGGAGATTCTGCTCAGCACTGCGAGTGGCAGGATTTCGCTTGAAGAAGGGTAGTTGCTCGTTCGGTTAACTACTGACAAGACACGTATATTGAGGCAGGGTCAAGCGCCCTGCCTTTTTCTTATCCGGCGTTGAGGTCGCTTGCGGCTACCCAACCGGCTCTAGTTTCTTTGTTTTCGGTTTTCTGGCCTTTTTCGGTGCTGCGACCTCATTGTCGGCCAGTTCTCGAACCTTTTCCAGCAATTCGGGAATATTCAGCTTGGTGACGTGAGCGTTAGCTCTAAGAAACTCTGCTCGTTTTTTCATACCCATGTCGCCAATCGATGAGTAGACAACTACCGGGATGTTGGGGTCGCAACCGGCGTTGTTGTCGCGAATCGTTGCAAGAAGGGCCAGGCCGTCCATCTGTGGCATCTCGACATCGGAGAGCACCATAAAATAGTCAGTGCCTTTGAGACGCTTGAGGGCCTCTTTGCCATCGCCAACAGCGTCAACTTCAAACCCAAATTCACCAAGTTCAGCGACCAGCATCGCCCTTACCGAAGCAGAGTCTTCCGCCACAAGGATTTTGCGTCCGCCGCCGTCGAATTCAATATGCGCCGTTGCGGCTTTTTGTCTCAGGCGAAGTTTGGGGCTGAGGTCGAGGATAATTGCTTCGTAATCCAGTAGCGAAATAATGTGGTCCTCGGTCGGTTTGACCATCCCCAGGACAAAACGATTGTCAAATTCGCCCATAACGTTGTTGGAATCAATGACATCTTCCCACTTGAAATGATGTATCCATTCAACACGCTCGGCCATGAAACCGGCGGAGACTTCAAAGAACTCGGTGATGATTACCTTGTTGTGCTGGCTGGTGTCCACCGGCGGTAGTCCGAGGAAGTGGGCCAGGTCAATTATAGGAATGATCAGGCCGCGGTCCTCGAAAATGCCTCTCACCGAAGCGTGAGACTCCGGGACGTTTGTTTGTAGATGCAGGTCAGCAACAATCTTGTTGACCTTCAGGATGTTGATGCCAAAGCTTATGCCCGAGACTTTGTACTCCAGAATACGGACCTCGTTTGACCCGCTTTTTAAATATGATTCAGCTTCATTTTTCATCTGGGATACCCCCTATTGGTAGATTACACCGGAACACAGCTCCACTATTCTTACTGTTTTCGGCTTTGATTGATCCATTCATTTCGGTAACTGCCAGTCGGCAGAAATACAGTCCGATTCCAACGCCCCGGGTCAAGCCACGGGACCGGTAATCGGCCTGGTTATATAATTCAAATAACTGTTCCGGATCTACTCCCTCGCCAAATCCTGTACCGCCATCGGAAACGACAATCTCAGCAGTGGTTTTTTTCTGTATAACCTCAACGTTGATCTCTCCACCGGACGGAGTGTGTCGCGTTGCGTTATAGATCAGGTTGTCGAGAATACGTCCCAGAAGCAAGTGATCGGCCTTGACGGTGATAGCATTGGAGGGGAGGCGATAGAGAATGGTGACACCATTTTCACCGGCGCCTGCCTGTGCCATTATGCAGGCATCGGTAACAGCCGCTTTGAGATCAACATCGCCTATCCCGACGTTCATTTTCAGCCTTGAAGCCCGAGCGGAAGAAAGTAGATCATCACGTAGCGCCTCGGCGCGTTCCAACGCGATCTTGCTGGATTCGAGCAGTTTTTGATGAGTCGGTTTGCTGGGATCGAAACGATCATCATTGAGAAAACGCAACAGCGTCTTAAGCGACACCAGCGGGACCTCAAGATCATGAACCACCAGTGAGACAAACTGGAGAGCCTCTTGTTCATCCGCTTTCCGGTCTGTCAGCTGGTCTTTTTTAAGCTTCTGCGCCACCTGTACTCCGACTCTCTGTTGTCCTTGCCGCCCAAAGAACCGCCTATTGCTTTATTATAGTTGTTGTCGGCAATGTGCCGGATAACTCCATCTTTTTTTGAGACCCCGGTAAATCAGGGCGGTTCGATCGTACCAGCTTGCCTTAAAACGGGAGCTTCAAGGGGGAGATTATCGTTTGGGTTTTTCAGGCCTACATTAAGAGTCCGTTCCGGTGGAACGATTTGCACTAGCAGTGTCTGCACATATACCGTCATATCCCTGGCTTACCCCGGTTGCTTTGCCCATCTGGTTTGGGTGACGCCGATCGATGAAACTACAGCGGTTCAGACTTTTTTCAACGCCTGCTCGATGTCAGCCTTCAGATCTTCAAAGTCTTCAATCCCGACAGAACATCT
>DAOUUR010000132.1 GCA_030668045.1 bacterium | reverse complement strand
CTCCGCACCACCGCAAACTGCTCATTGCGATATCCCATCAGCGTGCCCGGACCGCCAATCAGAACCAGTTCGGAAAGGGGCGGCAGAGCTTCGCCTGTCTCAACACCAGCGTAGTTGATCGAAAGGTGGGCCACCAATTGCCGGGCCATTTTTCCAAAGAAATCAAGCGCGACCAGGGCACGAGTTTCATTGTAAACCAATTGCCCCCCCGCCTGCAGATCGCCACTTTGGTACCGCCGGTGAGAGTAGCTCAGGGTCGAATGCCATCGGTAACCAGTGGCCGGGTTGAACCGATTGTCGAGGCCGTCACGATCAACCGAAAAACTCGCCAGATAACGACGATACGAGATACCGTCGACCGACGGTTCGACGCTTTTCCATTGCACACCAACGCCGACAGTCGTGGCAGGTGAAAGATCGCTGGTCAACTCTCCCCCGGCGGTAAACTCGTAGAACTCGTTACGATAATCGCGAGTGGTGACGTTCAACTCCGCAATGCCGGTGCCGGCTATAAAAATCGGTTGACGATATTGAACCGACAATCGATTACGTCCCTTCTCCCGACGTTCTGAAAATAGAGCAGCTTCTCTGCCCTGCCCGAACAGGTTCAGGATGTTGGTCCGCAGATGCCAAACCAGCCCGGCATCATCGCCCGGTAAATAACCGACTCCGCCTTCAAGTCGAAATTGCTTTTTCTCCTCTACTGTGAACAGCAGGTCTGCGGTGGTATATCCAGCCCTCGGCATAACTTCTGCATGTCCATGATGCGTCAGGAACGACACACTCGACACCGCCCTCTCCGCCGCCTTGAGGTTAATTGAAGTCAGGGTGTCACCTTCCGTCAGTAGCAGAAATCGTCTCAGGAAATCTGGATCGGTGCGTTTCAATCCGTCAAACTCAAGTTCACCGATTTCGACCACCGGCCCTTTGGCCAGTTTCAATTCAATGGAAACTCCACTCCCAATCTCCGAGACAGTGGCAACTGAAGCTGCAGCATAGTAGTGTCCTTCCCGATGGTACCGTTCCAGTAGTTTATCAATAGCTTGTTTGAGATTGACAGGTGTGAACGGTCGGTCCATACCAATTGACGATGCGGTATCGCCATCAATGCTGATACTTGACAATCGAAACTGAACGCCGGGTGTCAACACCAGCTTACCGTCGATAACTGTTGCTTCGGCGTCCAGATAACCCCGCACACGCAACAGCGTTACGCCAGTGTCCGCCGCAGATGAATCTGCCACAACTCGCACCGCCTGCTCAATCGCTTTGAGTACAGGTCGTGGGCAATCGTGACAGATAACCTCAACCGACACCGCCTCAGTCGCCAGCAGGCAGACAAGCAGAATTGTAAATCGAAACAACTTCATACGACTCTAAAACTCCGCAATAAATTCTCCTCGCGCCGTCACTCGACCGGTACGGGTGTCGGCATAACGTCCGGTCAACGAGATTTTCACTTTCATACTTTTCTTGACACCATAGTTGACGACGACCGACCATTGAGCGCCTCGGTTACCGGGACGGTTGCCGGTCAGGGAATATGATGCCACCCCGGTTACTCCCGTCAGTTTCTGACTGTACAATTCAAGCGACGAACGTATTTCTCCGCGTCGGATCAAGCGCAGGTTCGCACCCAGTTCCGCCGTGTATATCTCGGAGCGTTCATTGCTGCTGCCATCGGCCCGACGGTATGCTCCGCCAACTGAAGTCTCCACCTGGCTGCCCTGGCGTCGAATTGATACAGCCAGACGGTAGCCATCGACATCCCCGCCCCCGGAGAAGTACTGGTCGCGCCTGAGCCTGAAGAACTCGACGCTTTCTTCCACAAAGTAAACATCGGCTATCTGCCTGAGTTTTCCTGATGCTCTGGTTTCCCGTCGGAGTCGTGACAAGCCAGCAACATCGCGAATCTCAAGATCATCGCCGAGAGCCAGGTTGACCGCGTGGCCCACCCGCAACGGCCACAATCTCAGATCGGCATCGTAACGTCGGCTGTAGAAAAGGTAACGTTCATCTTCGTCAGAGAGAAATGGCAACAGCCACCAGATTTTCCGACGCCCTTCCGGAAGCAGTTCTTCTTCGATGTCCGAAGAAAAGCGAATCGTTGCTTGCTGCCAGCTTTTGTTTAGATGAAATGACTTCTCCCCTCTTCGCACGTCTTGTCGGTCGGAGAGAATCTCATCGGTCTTGATAAAGTTGCCATCCGGGTCGGGGATATACTGTTCGTCCTCATATATATAACTACCGGTACCGGGATCAACCTCAAGGTAGTTAATGCCGCGTGCGTTTCTGATTTCTTCGGAGATAGCATACCGACCAGACAAATCAAATCGATTTATCACCGACCGATACTGATAGTTCACGCGCCCAAGAAATGACTCGTCTTTGTTACCGTTGGCACGGAGTGATTGGTATGACCCTCGCCAGTCCATGTGGAGTTGGCCCAACCGTCGTTCGGAAAATGTGGATAAACGCCACCGCTCCAATGACCGTCGCCAGTTCCCAACCAGCGTATCTTCGACAAAGTACTCCGCTTCAAAGCTATCGTTTAGTCGACTCAGGACCGTTCGATATTCGTTGAGACGCGCCCCCTGTGTTGTCCCGGAGAAATCATTGATTCTTCGATCATACCGATAGGCCAGCGCCGTTCTCCAGCCTGCATTCAATTGATACTCAAGCCTGCTTGAATACAGGTTGGCCTCTCCCGAACGATTAACCGCGCCGACTGTGAAGTCCGCCTCCACCGTCCTGCCTCCGCCGGAGAGCGTCAAATCTTCGCTCAATCGAACATCTGCACCGCCGCCAACAACTCTCGACTTGAATTGATCCTGATACTCAAGTTGAGAGAAGGTCGGCTTGATTGTAATCGACTTTACGGGACTAACCGCCGCGTCGAACCGTTGAAGCGTTTCGTTGGATTCAAACGCAACTCCTTCTGGAAGAAAAAACTCGCGCCCGAAGTCGGCATGATCGAGTCTCTCCCGTTGCTGATAGGTAGCCTCTCTGCGTCTAAGTCGATACGAAAGAGAACCTGCCGTCCCCTCTTCCCCAAATTTCTTCTCGGCATGAAGATCATACAGCGAACCTCGGTTGTCATGATCGTCCAGACCGGAAAGAAGGTTGGCATCGTGATCGGTCTGGCGTACTTCGGCTGTCAATGAACCGATGTAACGATTCTGCAGACCGAATCTTGCGCTATAGTGGTCGGTCCGCCGGGGAGCTTTCACCATCACAATTGGCAGGTAATCACCAAACCCGACACCTACAAATTCGTAGTTGCCGTTACCAACAAACCGATACTCGCCCAACCCGGCTCCAACATAACTGAACCTAACATCATAGGCACCATTGCCGGGACCAACGAACCGATAGTTTGAATCAGGCAGATTCTGGTCTATCAACAAATAACTACCAATGGAATCGACCGTAACGCCTGACCGCACTGCCGCCAGCGTGCTGTCTCCGGAACCCTGAAGCAGCGACCTATCCGCATCGGAGAGTTCGCCCACCAAAGGCTGGTCCCGGTCGTCACCTTCGCGTAGCCACTCGACGGTTGCAAAAAAGACAGAATCCCCCAATGCTGTACCGCCACCGACCGAGAACAGCTCACCCTTGAAATCGGTAGCAAGCGGCTCGTAATCAATCTCGATCCGACTACGGCTGTCTATTGGATGATTGACGTTGAAGACAACACGCCCTGCCGCGTAATCCATCACGTAATCCTTGTTTGCTCCACGTTGAAGCGGTCGACCATCAAGCCACACTTTCTCGGAACCGGGTACAACCGGTCGTGCTGCTGCTCCCCCGCCGATCTGGTACGGTCCCTGCGTGCCATCGCGTCCGACAAATCGTGACGTCTCAAATCGTCCTCTCGGACGGGCTACCGTCGCCTGCAAATAACTACGGTCGGTTTGCCATTGGGCAGCCACACCCGAGACCTGTCTATTGGATCTGCCGCGTTCAAACCTGCTGGAGACAGAGATATCGCCAACCTCTGCGCCAAACGTCTTTGAAGTGAGAGCCAGGCTGATCTTATCCAACTCGCTGAGCCGACTATTGGTGGTACCATACGACGGGTTGTACCCACGATCCGAGACAGTGCCTGTCAGCCGCAGACCCGGCGAGATATCGCCTGAGATTTTTAAGTCAATCGACTGACCGAAATCCGATGTTCCCTGCGTTCGAGAGGAAAAACGAAATGTCTTGGTACCGGCAATAGTCATATCGGATGAAGGTCGGTACGAATCCGAAGATGGCGTCGCCAACAACTGTCTCCGAACCTTCGACCTCCCCCCCGATACATCGGGAACGATATTGCCAAACGACCCGAGCGCCCACGACGGCACCTTCCGATAGATTATTATGAGAGTATCGACACTGGTAGTCGCAAGCGTGGAGAGATCAAAGACTCCTCTGCGGACATCAAGACGGTAGTCCTCACCGCGTGTGAGCAGGCGGCCACTAAGGTAGAGAGAATCGGATTGATTGAAAAGAAGTTGAGACCCCACCGCATAGGCAGGCGGGATATCCTCGCCGGTCAGCGTAACGACAGTCCGTGCATGCAAAGAGGTCGCCGAGGCCACCACCGCCGCCAGAATACCTGCCCGACATGCCGTTCTCCATTTCCTGCTGACAGACCGACCGTGCCGCATGGCGTACCACCTACTCGGAGTCGTAAACGATACGACAGATCAGGACACGATCATTGCCGCCGTCGGCTATCACCATCCGCCCGTCGTGACACATCGTCAAGTCAGTTGGTTCTTTCAGTGGAATACTGTTGCCTATTAACGTTGGTCCGGTTATAAACCGAACGGCGCCGGAATGGTCAATCAATGTCACCTGTGCCGTGGCATTGTCCAACACCCAGAACGACCTACCGTCTCGGGCCGCCGCAATCGGGTAGATTAGATTGTCACCAACAATGTCGTAGTCAAAATTACCGTAACTGTCATAGACAACCAACCGACCGTTGCCCGCATCACACACTACGAAATTGCCTTCCGGATCGATCAGTATCTTTTCCGGTTGATTGAGCTGTCCGCCGCTGTAACCGAAGTCACCGACAAAGCGATCAAACTGGCCAACATTATCAAAGATTGCAACCTGATTTTTCTCGCGATCGGCAACCCATACTTCGCCATACCTGGTCACCGCTACTCCTGCGGAAGTACCAAACTTGATCGGATCATCCTCATCGGAAAAGTAGATTTCATCGGCGAAATTGAGTTGACGGTTGAGGCGAACAATCCGGCGGTTGCCTTCGTCGGAAACAAGGAGGCTCAGATCGGTATCAAATATCATATGCGAAGGATTGTTCAACAGTCCCGCTTCGCCTCCCGGTCCCCCTCGTTCGAACACAGGTTTGAAGTTGGGATCAAATCGAATGAGGCGATCATTCCCGGCATCGCAAACAACCATTCGATTCTCCTCGTCGATAGCCAGTCCGAACGGACGGTTGAGTTTCTGCCCGAGGATACGCCCTGATATTTCTTCTTCTACCAGAATATATGCGGGGATGCGAGAAGGCGCTTTTTCTTCAGGACCAGAACGCGGTCCGCCACCGCACGATACGATCAGCAATGTAATCAGTAACAGACGCTGAACCATGGCTTCCATGCCGTAGTTTTCAAAACCTTCTGTAGAGTGTTACCGCGATTGGCCGGTCGTTGTCGAGAGGATTTATGTCCACGCGGTACTGAATTCCTGTCGCTTGAGAAAATGACCCGTCAATCTTGCGAAGTGATCGACCAGCATCGCGCACGGCATCAATGATCGAGACGATCCGATTGACCACCGCGAGACCAATCATGAAATCTCTGCGACGGGATGCTTCACGTGAGCGATTTTTCAGGCTGCGGTAAGTCGCACGATCGGCCGGATCGGTCCAAGCCCAGTGGTATTCCGAGTTATCCTGATAGTACGGCCGCTCAGGGTCATCGACACGTCCCCGAGTATTGTACTGGTCGATGTCATCGTAGAAACCAACCAGATCGCGGAAGGTGTCATCCTTTCCGTCAAGATCAGCCCCGGCTCTTTCGGCTGCGAACTTCATCATGTCATCCTCTTTCCAACGACTGTAGGTATGGAATGAGATGAAGCTGATCCAACTGGCTGCCTCTACCGCAAAAAATATCTTGGCCTTCCCTTTTCGTCCGACATAGTACTCACCCAGGCCGGGCAGCAGCGCCGAGTAGAGACCAGCCTTCAATTTGGATTTGTTCCCACCGGAAGTCGTCTGGAGCGACTCAAACCCATTGGCTTTACGGTCGCTATCCAACGCGTCGAAACCGTCCTCGTTATCGTCGGCAGCAAAAAGGCTGGACTGCATCATCGCGTTGACCGGGGTTTCAGCAACGATTATATCGGCCAGCCCGGAACTCGCATGGACCAGCAACAGCAACAAACATGTGGAACAAAGTCTAATCATTGGCCTCAGAATTTGTATGACACTCTCATGTATGGAGTGTCCTGTTTGGTATAGAACGATCTTAAGTCGGCTCGCACGTTCAGACGTGAAAACGCCTGTTTCCCACTGGGGATTTTAGCGTTAAGGTGCTTGGTAACGAAATATGCCTCAAAGGCGCTGAAGAGATGGTTGACCATTGCTACGTACACCATCTTTTTGGCCTGATCATACTTTTCATTAGCATCATGACGACGTTGTTCGTACACAAAGCGTCGTGCCGAATAGGCCGTACCCTCATCCAGCGCCGGAGGAGGATTGCCGGAATTGTCATAGTCTGTCAGATCGTTACCTCCATAGATAGCGTCGTCCCACCCCCAGGCAAACTG
>DAOUUR010000277.1 GCA_030668045.1 bacterium | reverse complement strand
ATAGCCTCAGAATGCTGGTCGCTATTCTGGCAGGCGTCACAATTCTATGTGCTGCTGCATTTGGTCTCACAGAACTGACATCAACTGGAGGTGATAGCAGTCTAGGAGAATATCAGGTTCAATATGCCGAAACATTGCGTATTTCAGGAGAACTTGACTCCTTGCGTTCTGCTTTGAATGACAATGGTGATACTGGCGCGCGCGATCACAGCATGGCAGCAATTATTAGTACATTCTGCCAGACAAGCCTTCGTGATCTGTACCTGGACAAGGTAACTGTCAGGCGCATCGATACGGGAGGCGTTGTTGTCTCGCTGGAAGGAACGAGCGCCAGGGAATCATCCGTATTTGCCTATCACAAGAATCTCAGCGCGATTGCCGCACCGCACACAATTGATGTCTCAAGTATCAAACCAGAGATAATCAGAGAGAGAACCGCGGTTGATACTGTCCTGACTTTCCGGTTCTCAATGAGGCTTAATGGCAACCAGAAATAACAATAAGTACTTTGCGGTTCCACTTTTGTACGCACTGATCTGTGTCGCACTGGCCATTGCGATTGACGCCTCAGTAGGTGGTGCCATTGAGAACGTCAAGATCATCAGACTTGAGGCTGAAGCGGTAGAAGGTGCGGCCAGTATCGGTCACAAGATTGCAGCGCTGAGAGACTCTGTTGCCGAGGTAAGAGCGCAACTGGACTCAAAACTCGCCCGGAAATATCCTTCCCTGCAGGAGATCAGGGAACTGGCACGACAGCACCGACTCAGTGTCAATGATGTCGAGCGTGTGGGTGGACGTGGCAACGTCGGCGAACTAGACGACTTTCGAATAGTCTTCCACGGGAATATCAAACGAATTGTGGCTTTCCTGAAGCAGTTGGAGAACGATTTCATATGCGACTGCAGCAACCTCACTCTCCAGCCTGTTGATGGCTCGGGAATTGTGATCGCACTGAAAATGCAGATGAGTACGGTCAGTCAATGAAGAAAGAAACGATAAAGAAAACTGTGCTGCTAGGCCTCCTGGCCGTGTGCGTCTACATATGGTGGTGCAATCTTGAGCTGTTCCAAGAGCAAGAGAGCTACTTCGACACTAGGACCAGTAGTGCAGAGAAACAGCCAATGGAATCGCCGGCATCGGAACTCGAATTCAAGGAACCGAGAATCAACCCGTTCAAGCGACCTGACGTTGCCGGCACCGCTGATAAACCAACTCAGCGAAAACCGTCCACGCCGCAACAACCGCAGAAGATCAGCGACAGCTATTTGTTAGTCGGGATTCTGCGGCGTGGGGACGCATCGCAGGCAGTTCTTCGTATGGAAGAGAATCAGTCGCAGGTTATCGCGATCGCCGATACTGTTGCTGGATGGGAACTGATGGCGATGGGTAACGATTTTATAGTCTTCAGACAGGATAAGTGGCATGACACACTCTGGTTGCAGGCGGGCTCGTACTAATCTTCAGAATGAGCGCGGCACCATTCTTATCTCATCACTCGCTATTATCATAATACTTCTAACAATTTTCCTGGCCGCTCTCAGCTATGGTCTAACTCGCTATGGAACCCACATAAGGGATCGCAATGCGCTGCTCGCCACCAATCTTGCCGAGGCCGGAATCAACCGAGGGTTGGACAGGTTGAACAACGAAGGTCATTTCAGTGACACCCTGATCGTAGAAACTCCCAATGGCGGCAGATATCAAACATCAGTTCGCGCATGGGGACCGTATTGGCTGATTACGTCGGATGGAGACTATGCAAACCAGACTGTTCAGGCAACAGCTATAATTGGTTCGGCGCCACCGGATCAGTTTGAGGCGGCCATCACCGCATGCAATGAGAATTACCCGCTGGTGGCGGCTGGCCATACTCGCATATACGGCGATGTTAACACCGGACCGCTGGGACTTAATCAGGGCAGGATCAAGGGTGAGGGGCGAAGAAAACAAGAATTTCATTGGGGCGAGGTCAGGATTCTTGAGAACCTCGAAATACCCTCCTTAGACACGACCGTGCTCAACCGATACCGCGCTCACGTTCAGAGTGGCAGGCTCAATCCAACGACGATTATTAGTGGCTCGTTGGAAATCTCACTAGACAGCAGAGAACCGATACGCGAAGGGACAATCCAGATTGAGAATAACCTTGCCATCAGAGATTATGCTTCTGAAGCTGCCGGTGTAATACACTCACTGTTCGTTGGCGGGTATGTGGAGATTGGGGGTACTTGCAGAATCAGCGGACTTGTGGAGATCGTTGCTGAGGGGCCAATCCACCTGACTGATTCTTCTGTCCTTGACAATGTTCTCCTGGTGTCATCCGATTCAATCGTTATTTCCGGAGACGCAACTTTTTCCGGCATTGCCATCAGTACAAAATCAATTGAGGTGAAAGAGAACGCCCGACTCGCGTACCCCTCACTGCTGCTGCTGGATTTCGCAGAGAATGAGTCGGATGAGAAACCAGAGCTGAGGCTAACCAGTCGGGGAGACCTGGAATCGCTCTGCTTTGTTGTCTTCAACCGCGAAGATCGTTCGAGACCGAGGAGTTTGCTATATCTCGATAGCACTTCCAGTTTTACCGGCTTTCTCGTGTCTCAGGCCGATGCTGATCTGAGAGGCTCGGTACGTGGGTCGGTTGTAACCGAACAGTTCCACTACAGTCTTCCCCCCACAACCTATATCAATTGGATTCGGGACCTATTCATTCACCGACAGGGTTTAGGGTTTTCACCGATACTTCCTGTTCTTGAGAAAAGCCGGGTAACCGATCAATATGCCATCATGAGACTGGATATCGCATTATGAAGAAGTCCCCACTATCGAAGAGTTCAGGCTTCACGATAATCGAGGTACTGGTGAGCGCCGTTGTTTTCATGATCGGCTTCTCCATTCTTGTTACCCTGCTGAATACAACGCTAAACAAGTTTTCAATTCAGGAGTTGGAACAGGCCTCGTGTATCGGCGAGGATTTTATGAATCACACAATCGTCATGAAAGACACGATCAATCTCGATACGATCATCAATCGATCCGGGATCAAGTTCAAAGTAACGAAACAGATACAAATTGACAATGACCTGGCGAGAATCTCGATACATGTATTTCGAGAGACGTCAGGCGAGTTGGTAATCGATTTATACAATGAGTTTATCGCATCTGACAAACCAACGCGGGATGACGCTGACTGAGCTTATAGTAGCTCTTGGTATCGCATCTCTGCTAATCGTTTTTTTCGTAGCCGCCAGTCTATTCATTCAGAACTATATCCGGACCTGGCAAGCGGCCGATGTCCTGGCTGAAGAACTGGCATTTCTGCGTAAGGACATAACGCAGTGCCTCGCCTCTGCTCGGCAGATTAACATATCGACCGACAGCCTTGTCTGCGTCTCACCTGTTGGTTTAAGAACGACCTATCGAGTTGCCGATAGTTCCATTTTCCGGAATGGTCGACGTTTCAACCGGGAAAGCGTTAATGTATCAGGGATGACAATCATCAAAATAGAGTTGCCGTTGCCAGCCACAGATAGTATATTGAAGCTATCGAATCAGGAGTGCCGCGTCGGCCTTTACGATGTTCTACTGGCCGTTATGGATAAAACCGGGAGAGTTGATTCGATACAGTTCATAGTGAGAAATAACCATGAGTATTTCAAATTTGCGCCGCATTAGACGTCGAAAAACCAATCAGAGAGGCTTCTCGCTGATTGAGCTTCTGATAGTCCTTGTGATCATTGGCATCCTCGCCGGGATTGCTATCCCTCGATATATGAGTTCCACAGTCAAGGCTAAACAGACTGAGGCCAAGCAGTTGCTTCAACAGATATATCTTCAGGAACGCTCGTTTTTCCAGAACAATGATCGTTACTGGATTCCCGTTGAGGGTCTCGCGGCCAGCAAGGATTTCCCGTTCGCCTTTGATTCAATCGGTGTGGAAATCATGAAGTCGGCCAGATATACTTTTGTGATAACCGGAGACCTGGATCACTTCGTTGCCACAGCAACAGCGGAGCGTCTCGATGACGACCCAGCGATCGATAAGTGGCAGATCGACCAGACCGGCGAATTGAAAGCCATCATAGACGACGCCATAGCGCGTTAACACACTTCGGTATTCTGTCTCTCGGATTGTTTGTTTCGCTT
>DAOUUR010000435.1 GCA_030668045.1 bacterium | reverse complement strand
GCCAAAAATGACATCATTTGCTACGGCCTCGAAAATAAGAGATTGAAGTTTAGTCTTTTCTTTTAATTCAATCTCAATCAAGTGCGCTTCTGTATCCACCTGAATCGGTTTCATTAGGTTTCCAGCTTCCAAAGAACCTGCCGGGCCGAATCGTCCGCCGATATTCTCGAAGCCGTTTGCCGATGTGTCGTGATAACGACCAAACCATGTGCCCCAACAGTCTCCCAAGCTAAACGGATTTACCAAATCGACAATCTCCTTCGTTTGGTCCTCATAGTGGAGCTTGACTCGTAGGTTCACCACATGGCTCTGCGGCGGAAAAGTGATTCCGCTGACCATTAAATAGAGAAACTTACCCGTAGCGTGCACTGGGATTTCGAGTCTGGACGGAAAACCACCGGCCAAAGTAACAACGGCGATATTATCGCCTTGCTTAGAACTCTTAAACGGGATCCCATCGGTAGTCCAGCCGATCTGGTCAGGGCCGACCTTCTTGCGCCAGGCGGCATCACTTGGTTTTTGTTTAATACGCCCGGTGATATGCGCTTTCCAATAATTGAAATTGACCGTCAGTGCCGGTGGTGGAGGCGGCTTGGCGGCTTTGGAGACCATATCAAGCACTTCAGGGACCTGCGCATTGAAGAAATCACTCAGATCTACAGGTCTCCAGATACTCATATTTCTCGCCGCTACCCTCGGCGGTGACCATATCTTGTGTGGCACCGGCTGCCTGGATTCAATCAGAACTCTCAGCGCAAGCCACGCAGGGCACTTGTTCGTTCCGGATTTCAGGAAAATTAATCTGTGTCCCGGCTCACCAAATATCTGCCCACATAAAACACCATCTTCAATATGAGCATTAGACAAAACAGCTTGTGTATCAAGAAAATCCGATGCCGAACAGTCTGCCAAATTAAATGTAAACCCATCACCTTTTTTGACAACAATCTCTTCAGGTATTAAGATTTCAGCTGGTGTGTAGCAGACCGAGATGGTCCCATTCCTTCCGGATGGTAACTGCACGTGAATCCAGCTAAGGCCGACTCCAGCTTCGACCCTATATTCGGCAGCTTTACCGTTAACAATAACACTATTGATTTTACCAGTTCGCAGCGGCAACCGTATCTGCACCGCCGTCTCAACCGGTGACTCCCAATCTATGGTAACAGTTCCATTTTCACGCCTCCAGTTATAAGAGAAGTGGGTGCTCTTAATGGATGCCATCGGCCAGTGGCTTGGAAATTGAGGTGATAGTTCCACAATGCCCTTCTGCCTTTTCGGCATAATACCGAAAAGGCCCTCGTAAATCGCTCGTCCCCACATACTAATAGAATCGGCAAACTCATAGTTAGCCCGTTGTCGGCCATCGACTCGCATGTGACAGGCCAGGCCACCCGGCGCCGGGCCATTGAAGATTCCGCAAAGTGTCCCGCGGATGAGCGAATAAGCCTCATCGGCTCGACCGACCATATAGTTAGTCAAAGCCAAATTTAGCTGCTCTCCATAGGCCAATTCATATGTCGAATGTGTATAGCTCCTGCCATCATTCGGAGCCCAATTCGAACTCCAGTAAGCCCTGCCTGCGCCCGGTAAATACTCCATCGGCAAGTTTTTATCTGCCCAGTAGAGCATCTGATAAATTTGCAGAGGAGATGCAGCTTCGAACTCGGCACTATGGTAGATTGTCGGCAGTTCGGGTTCGGTGTGCAGTTGTCGGTGCCCAAGCGTATCGAGGTATTCGGCAAACACCCCGACTTGCGGCATCCACAATTTCTGCTGCATAGCCGAGCGAATCAGCTCCGAACGTTTTCTGAAGGGCGCCGGATTCTCGCCAAGTCGCTCAGCCAACTCTGCAAAGAACCGATACGCATTGAGCATATAAGCTGAAGCCTGGGTGCATTGGCCACGGATATACCAGTGTGAATCACTTATCCATGTATTTAGACTGCTTTCATAAAGGTACGAATTTCCCGGTTGAAGTCGAAGGTTCTCCCATTTCAAAATTCCCTGTAAAACAGGGAAAATCCGACGCATCAGATCCAGGTCGTTGGTATATTCAAAGTACTGCCGCACCTGGTCGAAGAACACCTCATTCATATTATAAAAAAGCGAGTTCGACCGCTCAAGCATATGGCCAAGTGCTCCACGGTCCGGCCCTTCACCTATCAGTCCCAGCCTGACGTGTTGTTCGATGGAATGCTTTACCCTATCAGTCCAACCATAGCAAACCGGACCGTACCAACCTCGCCAGCCCAGGTAACCTTGTCGCCATGACCAGCCTCCATGAAGTATTGCCGAGTCACCCCATATTCCATCGGTTGCAAATGCCATCATTGGTACAGCGGCATTTAGATAAGGATCCGGCGTATCAATTACGATTCGCTGTCCTATCGAACAATTGCGTTTTCGTGCGGCATCTTCTGCCTGCGCAAGATTGGTTATGGACTCTTCGATGTTGCCGCCTCTGCCGGCAATAATCCACCCTTCAGCGGAGCCGATATTGAGGCGTATCTTTTGAACCGCTACTCGACCGGCTCTTTCCACAGCAGACGGCGTCGAGTGCCATTCGGCATCCGCAATCAGTGCGGCCGGCGAATCGAGCACTTTGGCGGGGTCGCCGAAGCCAACGTCACCGGGCAATGAGCATGCACCACGGATGAAACATATATTATCACGTACCAGCGTGAAACGTTGATTTTCCCAGCGGATAAGATTATCAGCACACTGTTCCGGAGCAAAAGAGTATTCTTTGGAATCATGTT
>DAOUUR010000075.1 GCA_030668045.1 bacterium | reverse complement strand
TACTGGCTGATATCGAAGAAGAGCCGGATGATTTTGCGCGACGTCTCGGTAAGCCCGAAGACATGGGGTATGTGGAATTGAAAAACTATATCGATCTTATGAAACGCACGGGAGTTCCGCATGTCCGGGAATCGGTCGATCTGGAAATCAAGCTGGCCTATCCGGTGTCTACAATCATGGTTGTTCTGTTATGTATTCCATTCGCCTCCAATCCACGCCGAGGAGGTATAGCTGTTTCGGTAGCGAGCGGGGCGATAATTTCGCTAATTTACTTCGTCCTTTTCCGCACTCTTCAGTCGGCGGGGTACAACGAACGAATCCCCAAAGAACTGGCCGTCTGGGGGGTCAATGCGGCCTTTTTGTTGCTGGGGTTAATTGCCATGATTAAAGCGAGGAAATGATGTCCCTGCCTGAACACGAAAAAAACCGTATCGCCTGGAACGAGATGACCGATGTTCATTTCAATCACCCGAACTACAAGGTCAAAGAGTTCCTTGAGGGCGCCAATTCACTCAAGAGCATCGAGCTTGAAGAGGTCGGCGATGTTAAAGGGAAGCATCTGCTCCATCTCCAGTGCCAGTTTGGTCTGGACACTCTCTCCTGGGCACGGAACGGCGCTGTCGTTACCGGTGTTGATATATCCGACCGCTCAATCGAATGCGCCAACTCGATAAAAGAGAAATCTGGTTTGCAGGCGACTTTCGTTCGCTCCGATGTGCTCGACCTGGCGGGGAAGATCGACCACAAATTCGATATTGTCTTCCAATCACATGGAACCCATTGCTGGATTTCCGATCTTGGCAAATGGGCTAAGATTGTGTCCGATCATCTGAAACCGGGCGGCTTTTTCTATATTGTCGATTTTCATCCGATCGCTCCTGTCTTCGAGGAAGAGAATTTCTCCTATTTCAACAAGGGACCGTATCGATACCGGAACGAGCCAGACTATTGCGACAAGGATTACATGATCCAGAGTGAGACGGTTGAATGGCAGCATACGCTGGCGGATATCATCAATCCCCTTATAGCGGTAGGGCTGCAAATCGAATTTGTCCATGAGTTCATCGAGTGCGCCTATGCCAAAACAAAGGACTGGTACAAAAAAGATGGCTGGTACTATCCGCCCGGTGGACCGCCGAACTATCCCCAGATGTTCTCCCTGAGAGCTCGCCGACCGGAATAATGTCAATTCTTGTTGCCAACCGGACCGGCTTCCGGCCTTGCCAAATCTCGATATATTGTTATATTCAATAGTGTAGGCCGATAGAACGCCGGCCACACTT
This sequence comes from bacterium, assembly GCA_030668045.1. Classification (GTDB taxonomy): domain Bacteria; phylum Zixibacteria; class MSB-5A5; order GN15; family FEB-12; genus DAOUUR01. Next base: position 7,041 of record DAOUUR010000075.1, on the reverse strand, counting down.
TTTTACTGCGTCAAGATCAATCCCCGAAACAGGTGCGACCAACTCCGCACCGTACGGGTTTGCTGCAAATAAGAACTTTGCAAAAAATCGTCCGAAAGGACATATCGGAAAGAACATACGATGACCAAAACCTACAACATACTCACTCACCAGATGAAATCGCGGCCGGCAGGATTTACCTGCCTGCTTTTGGCTGCCGTCATTCTCACGCTGTGCGCAACCATGTCAAGTGCAACCGAACGCCCGTTTGTAATTGTGGGATCAGTCGATGGTGCCGATGCCTTGCGGCTTAGTTTCGACAAACAAACCTACCTGACTCTTGAAAAAGGTATTGCCTTCCAGGATGTCGAACTGCCAATCTCTCGCTCCGAATCTCTGATCCTGCAACTGGAGCGGTTCGATGTATTCTCGCCGTCGGCAAAATTCTTCATCGGATCAGCCACCGGAAGTGAACCGGTCGCAGCACCCCAGGTCGTCTGCTTCCGAGGTCAGGTCGCTGGCGAAGTTGGTTCCTATGCCTATCTGTCGGTGACACTCGAGGGCGTTGCCAATGGGTATGTTCACTCTGACGGCGCTACATACTATCTGGCCCAGCGGCCGGAAGACGACTACACTGTTCTTCATAGCTACGCGGCCGGGGCGGAACTTCCTCCTTTTGTCGAGTTTTGTGGTGTTGATGATCTTGGTCTGTCGAAAGAACCGCTCGGGCTCAAATCGCTCGGCCCGGCAGACTCCCCGGCGGGAGTGCGGGTGGCTGAGATAGCGCTCGATGCTGATCAGACATTTACAAACATTTTTGCCGACGCTTCCGCAGCGCAGGCATACCTGATTCAATTGCTGGGAGCGGTATCGGACATTTATCAACGAGATATCAATGTTAAACTGATGGCGTCGTTTGTAAGAACCTGGCCAACCGGTGGTGAACCGTTCAATGCTTATGATCTCAGTGGTTTCCGTAATTACTGGTATAACAACGAAGACACTGCCGGGCTGGCGGTCGTCGAATTGGTTAGCGGGCTGCGCGACCTGTCCTATGGTGGACTGGCGTCTGTCAGCGGTGTGTGCTACGGTGGCGGCTACAGCATAGTTGGCTATATGAACGGTTCGTTCCCGACGCCGGTTGGAGTTCCCAGCAACAGCAACTGGGATCTGGTCGTGATGGCCCACGAGATGGGCCATAATTTCGGTACTGGTCATACCCACGATGCCTATGCGTACAATCCCGTGATTGATGATTGCGGCAACGGGACAGCCTCGTTGAGCACAATAATGAGCTACTGCCACATTTTCCCCGGATACACTTCCAACATCGAAATGCGTTTCCACGCCAGAGTGCAAACACACCTTGAAAATGACATGAACTTTGCCGACTGTCTCTGGTTTGACTGCAACAACAACAGTCTCGATGATTCTGTTGATATTGCAGACGGTACCAGTTTTGATGTCAACAGTAACGACGTTCCCGATGAATGTGAAGACTGCAATGGAAACGGCCAGATCGACTCTGAAGACATAAGCCTTAATGAATCATACGACTGGGATTTTAACGGTATACCTGACGAGTGCGAAGCGAACTGCACGGGGGGCGTATTTACCGACGAATACGCAATTTTTCTTGGCGAGGTCGAGGACCTCAATGGAAACAACGTGCCCGACCAATGCGAACCGGACTGCGACGATAACGGTGTGCCCGATTTTTATGAGATCGCTACCGGCGTTTCAGATGATTTCGACCGCAACATGATCCCTGATCACTGCCAGGATTGCGACGACAACGGCGTTTCGGACTGGATTGATCTAGGCCGCCCGCTCAATCTCTACGTAGCTGACTCTGCAGGCGGATACGTACGTGAGTACCATCAAATCAGCGGAGTACCGATTCGAAACTACGGCGCCGGTACTCTGGACAGACCGCATGATGTGACGGTCGGCCCGGATAATCTGCTCTGGGTGGCCAGTTTTGGCAACGATCTGATTGTTCGGATCGATCCCGATAATAACAGCGTAACCGGTGCCTTCTCCGGTGGCTCAGAACTCGACGGGCCTTCATCGGTAGTATTTGGCCCGGATGGCAATCTCTATGTGGCCAGCTACAACACATCAAGTGTGGTTAGATTCGATGCCTCCGGTACATATCTTGGAACTTTCGTCAACTCCGGCTCCGGCGGCCTTGTCAATCCGAAAGCTCTCGCCTTTGGTTCGGGTGGCAACCTGTTCGTTGCCAGCAGCAATAATTCTGTGATCGAGTACTCCGGTTCTGATGGCTCCCTGGTGGGGATCTTTGTCGCTATCGGTAGCGGAGGACTGAACGATCCCAGAGGTTTGGCTTTTCTGGCCAGCGGCAATCTGCTGGTGACAAGTCACAACACAGATCAAGTACTGGAGTACGATGGCGCTACCGGTGCTTTTGTCCGCGTCTTCAACGATGAGAACAATATCGACCGTCCCTGGGGGGTTGCGGTTGGTCCTGATGGCAACGTGTTTGTTGTGCGCGGCCTTGATTATTTCTACCAGATCTATGAGTACATTCCCGATCCCGGTCGCTATTATCGCTCATTTGTCAGACGTGACGCTGACCTGATAACACCTTCGGGTCTGGCTTTCCGGCAACCGTCACCCGATGATTGCGATCAAGACAATATCCCCGATATATGTGACGACGATCTTGGCCCGCTCTGCTGCTGTCTTGCGAGCCGCGGTAATGCCAACGGCGATGCCTCCGATCAAGTCAACGTCTCTGATGTCACCTATCTGGTGGCATATCTCTTTGGTGTACCTCTTGGCCCGGCACCAACTTGCCAGAGCGAGGCCAACGCCAACGGCGATCCGGGAGAATTGGTCAACATATCCGATATTACTTATCTGGTGGATTTTCTCTTTGGTATCCCCCTCGGTCCCATTCCGCCGATCTGCCCATAGAGGTTCGGGCAAAACGGTTTTATCGTCGATCATTGATTTCTGTTTGGCAACCATAGTCCGGTCCTCGGTAGTAGAGTTGGAACCTTGAGTGTAAGGTACATATTATTGTCTTCCATGTCAAGGTGCTTTCTGTTGGTGCCTCGCGAACATTAAGCGTCTCGCTTGAGTGCTGTTGGACAATATGGTCATAGGGTGACAAGACACCCCTTGCTCTTTCCAGGAGTGGACATCTACTTCACCGGCCGTCTGGCGACCACCGCGATTCTGTTAGTCTTGCGGGTCGGACGCTCAAAAGTGTGACAACGATAGAACCCCTTGATCTGGAGGCCAGCCTCTTTAAGTAGTCGTTTAATCAGCTTGTTGTCATAGGCTCGTTCGGTGTGGACTTCATCGAACCGTTCCCACACTCTCCCTTTCTTGACAAAGAACGTAGCGCAGATATCGGCCGCCTTTTTCGTATCGTTGTATTCATTACGCCAGACCCAGGCCAGATCGTTGCGCACGCCGGAATAAACAACATCGCCCCACAACACTTTCAACGCCTCCTCGGTATTCATGTCGAATACGAACCATCCCCCCGGCTCAAGGTGTGCATAGACCGAACGAAAAGCTGCCTGTAGATCACGCTGGGTCAACAGGTAGTTCAACGAATCATAAAAACAGGTAACAATCCCAAAGCGGCGGAGCCTGCTTTTTTTGTGGCCATCGGTGATTTTGAACTTGGGGAGGGACTGACGATAAAGATCGACCGGTCGGCCGTGCAGTTTACTCTCTGCGCGGATCAGCATCTCGGCGCTCTGGTCCAGACCGGACATCATCAGGCCTTCATCGGATAGCAACTTTAGCGCCGTTCCGGTTCCGCAGCAGAGGTCTAGGCCACTAGTGGCTTTTATTTTGAATTTACGGATGATTCGTTTCGTATAGTCCACCATCCGCCTGGAGTGCTCGTCGGCCTCCATCGAATCATATACTTCGGCAAATCGTTTATATGGTTGCGCCATAGTAATCCTTTGCTCGGGCCTGTCTTAAGAGCGACTTGTCGCAAGCCTCCATCGAATCGTATACTTCGGCAAATCGTTTATATGGTTGCGCCATAGTCATCCTTTGTTTGGGCCTGTCTTAAAAGCGACTTGTCGCCTATCTTGCATTGGATTGTAGTTGACATTAGTGACTATAAACAACTTTAGTTGCGATGTAAAATCTTTTGAATAAAACAACTATGGACGGGTAGTCAATGCGGAGGAGAGATCGTCCGTGCTGAACCTGAAAGGAGTTCTTATGGATACAATGTTTTGGATATGGTTGGCGGCGGCCGTTATTTTTCTGATACTCGAACTGGCGACCCCTACGCTGATTTTCGCCTGCTTTGTGGCGGGCTCAATAGTATCGGGAGTATTCAGCTTCTTCTACCCGGAAGCATACTACTGGCAGATTGGCATTTTTCTAATCGTCTCCACCGCCCTCCTGCCGCTCACCCGGGCGCTGGCCAAGAAGATCACCAAAGAATCACCGCAAAAATCGAATGTTGATGCTCTGGTCGGTAAAATTGCGCTGGTAACAAAGGCAATCGATCCTGATCTTGGCGGGCAGGTGCAGATCGAGGGCGAGGTCTGGGTGGCCAACGCCAACGAGGCGATCGAAGAAAATGCCAAAGTGAAAGTTATCTCGTTCTCCGGAACAAAGGCACACGTGGAAAAAATTTAGCATAGAAAGGATATGGCCATGAATCCGGTAGTAATATTTCTGTTAGCTGCGGGTGTGATGATTTTCATCGTTGTTGCGATGTCTATCCGCATAATTCGTCCATTCGAGAAGGGACTGGTGGAACGTCTGGGTAAATTTCAGCGTATCCTTGATCCCGGTCTGAACATGATTGTGCCGTTCTTTGATACGGTCATCAAGGTTGATATGCGCGAAGTCGTTCTTGATGTGCCACCGCAACGGGTTATCACGCAGGACAATGTCAATGTCGAAGTTGACGCTATCATCTACGCACAGGTGACCGACCCGGCTCGTTCCCGGTACGAAATCGCCAACTACATTATCGCGGCAACCAAGCTGGCGCAGACGAACCTTCGTAACGTTATCGGTGAGATGCAGCTTGATGCCTGCCTCTCTTCGCGCGACGATGTCAACGCGCAGCTTCGTGATGTACTCGACCAGGCGACCGATAAGTGGGGCGTCAAAGTTAATCGGGTCGAGATGCAGCGGATCGATCCGCCGAAAGATATCACCGAGGCGATGAGCCGGCAGATGAAGGCCGAGCGGGATAAGCGGGCGACGATTCTCGACGCTGAGGGGATGCGTCAGGCAGAGATTACCAAGGCCGAGGGAAGCAAGCAGGCGCAGATACTTGAAGCGGAGGGATACGCCGAAGCGGTCAAGAAGAAGGCTGATGCCGAGAAGTATCGTCAGTTGACGGTGGCCAAGGGTGAGGGCGAGGCAATTGCGACGGTGTTTAGCGCCATTCACGACGGCAAGCCGGATGAGAAGTTGATTACGCTGAAATATTTGGAGATGTTACCGAAACTGGCCGAGGGCGAAGCCAACAAGATCTTCCTGCCGTACGAAGCAAGCGGAATCATCTCATCGCTGGCCGCTATGGTGGAAGGCATCAAGAGTGACAAGGGCAACAAAGCTGCTTCTAAGCCAACGGCAGAGACGACATAGGATACGCCAAATGTCATGCTGAATTTGATGGCCGGTACTTTGCCTGCCCGCCGCCGCGGGTTCGCATCTGCCGGCCACTCAACTTTTCACCCCTTGCGGGCAAGCACCCAGTGGTGTTTTTCGCCACCACCTTCGATGGCTCGACCAAAATCAATGACAAAGCCAGCCTCGGTAATCAGTGATTCGGTAACCGCCGGATCGTGATGACTCCAGAACATCTTTTCGCCCATGTATGTCGCAACCTCTTCCCATGCCCAACAGGCGACCGATACAAGCATCACACCTTCGGGCTTCAACGCGGAGTAGAATGCTCGGAATATTGCGGCGTGGCATTCACGGGGAACGTGAATGATGGCATAACACGATATCAAACCGTCAAATGATTCCGGCGGAAAATCAAGTTCGATCATGTTCATCTGCATGAATGTGGCCTCGGGAACATTCCGCGTCGCCACCGCTACCATCTCTTTGGACATGTCGATACCGACAACTTCGCAACCGTTCTTGGTCAGGTGCCGGGCAATCGGAACACCGGTGCCACACCCAACGTCCAACACTCGGGCCTTTTCCGGAAGCGTGTGTTGGAACGCTTTAACCTCGGCCCAGTTGTCGAACTTTTCGCGTTCTGTCGTGTAGCGTCCGGCGATTCTGTCATACCCGGCTCTTACAATCTCAAAAGCTTTATGGTTTAGATTTTGTTTCATACCGATCAAGCTAGTTTTGTCATAACAATTGTCAAGTTGTCTGTGAAATACAAGACGTGTGCCGCTTATGACTGCCGCTGGGTGGGTTGTCGTGTCGAGAAAAGGCAGAATCCACCCCACCAAACTCAGAAACGTTTCTGGTACGAATGACAGTAAGGAGTCTTGCCGTTGCCATCGTAGTAATCCTGATGGTAATCTTCGGCCGGCCAGAATTTTCCTGCAGGTACCACCTCGGTGGCCACATCGAACCCCTTCTCCTTTAGAATCGTGATCAGCTCCTGAGTCACTTTTTCCTGCTCATCACCGGTCACCAGAACCGCCGACCGATACTGCGGTCCGACATCCGGCCCCTGGCGATTGCTCTGAGTCGGGTCATGGATTTCAAAAAAGTAACGGGCCAGTGTTTCAAACGATGTCACTGTCGGGTCAAAGGAGACCTCGACCGTCTCAGTGTGACCTGTCTGCCCGTCGCAGACCTCGCGGTAGGTCGGATTCTCCGTTGTTCCACCCATGTATCCGACTTTAGTCTCGAGGACACCTTCCTGTTGGTTCAGGAGATGTTCGGTTCCCCAGAAGCAGCCTCCGGCGAAGTAGGCCGTCTCAATCTTCGCAGACGCGCTGGTGAGAACGAAATCGAGCGAGACTGAATTAACACAATGTCGCGTATTTTTTGGAGTGAAACCTTCGTTTGAAAACACATGCCCCAGATGTCCCCCGCAGGCGGCGCAGATAATCTCGGTACGGTTGC